>JBFGLX010000106.1:0-10592 GCA_041575955.1 Thermoanaerobaculia bacterium | reverse complement strand
CCGCGCGACCGCGGCCGCGGCGTCGCCCGTGGCCGCCTGCACGATGTAGCCGGCGCGCGGCGGTTCGGGCGTCGGGGGCGCCGATGCTGCCGCCGCCCCGGCCGCCAGGAGGGCGGCGATCAGCGCTGCGGCGGCGATTCTTCGGATGTCGTTCATGGCGGTGTCTTTCGAGTGGTGCGTGTGCCGATGGGCGTCGAGCCCGTTCACGGCATGCGGGCACTGCACGGGGGATGCCATGCACGCAACGCTCTTCGTCTATGGCTCTCTGTCGCTGCCGATGGCGCCGTCGGATCGAGCTAAGTCCTTCCTGAACAGTCACTTGGGTCGACAGGGCGGTCGGGCAGCGAGCGCCCCGGGCCAGAAGCCGGCGGCGGAAAGTAGCGGCGGGCGCGCCGGAAGATCGCTCGACCGTCGCCGAAATTTCGGCGCTCCGGCCGCCGGCCGGCATGCGGCCGGGACCGACGATCCGCCCGAGAAGCAGCTGGCCGGACCCGGCCGGTCCGGGCTAGAGTCCGTTCACCATGACGCCCTCGCGGTCCGAGTCTTCAGAAACCTGGTCGCCGCAACGATCCGCCGAGCTCTACGAGATCGAAGCGTGGAGCCAGGGCTACTTCGGCGTCGATCCCGTCTCGGGGCGGGTCGTGGTGCGGCCGTCGAAGAGCGACCGTCCGGCGATCGACCTCCTGCAGGTTGTCGAGGAGCTGCGCGGGCGCGGTCTGCAGACGCCGGTGCTGCTGCGCTTCTCCGACATCCTGAAAGACCGCCTGCGCCACCTGCACGACGCCTTCGCGGCGGCGATCGCGGAGAACGACTATCGGGGCGAGTACCGGGCGCTCTACCCGATCAAGGTGAACCAGCAGCGTGCGGTGGTGGAGGAGTTCTACCGCTTCGGGCGGCCGTTCGGCTACGGGCTCGAGGTCGGTTCGAAGCCGGAGCTCCTGGCGGTGATGGCGTCGGCGCAAGATCCCGAGCGCCTGGTGGTCTGCAACGGGTTCAAGGACGACGGCTACGTCCAGGCGATCGTGCTGGCGAGCAAGCTCGGCCGCGCGATCATCCCGATCATCGAGAACTTCTCCGAGCTCGAGCTCATCCTCGAGCACACCCGCGCCCACGGCGTGCGGCCGCGCCTGGGCGTGCGGGTCAAGCTGGCCGGCGAGGGCGAAGGGCGCTGGCGGGCGTCCGGCGGCGCCAGGTCGAAGTTCGGGCTCTTCGTCCACGAGGTGATCGAGGTCTACGAGGTGCTGCGGAGCGCTGAGCTCGGCGATTGCCTCGAGCTCGTGCATTGCCATCCCGGCAGCCAGGTGCAGGACATCCGCTATCTGAAGGACGCCCTGAGCGAGATCGCCACCATCTACGTCGAGCTGGCGCGCCTCGGGGCGGGCGTCAGGTTCCTCGACGTCGGTGGCGGCCTGGGCGTCGACTACCGCGGCATCCGAGCGAACCTCGACTCGTCGATGAACTACTCGCTGGAAGAGTACGCGGCCGACGTCGTCTACCGGGTGGCCACGGTCTGCGAGTCCGCCGGTGTCACGCCGCCGACCCTGCTGTCGGAGTCCGGACGCGCGATCGCCGCCTACCACAGCGTGCTGGTCTTCGACGTCCTGGGCAGCAGCGCGCACGGCAGCTCGCGGGTCGATGAGACGCTCGAACAGCTCGAACGCCGTCATCCGGAAATTCCGACTCCGATCCGCGACCTGTACGACGCCCACGAATCGCTGTCCGCCGAGCGGCTGCTGGAGAGCTACCACGATGCGCAGAAGGCGAGGGAGGAGGCCGTCCAGCTCTTCAGTCTCGGCTACCTGGCGCTGTCCTTGAGGGGTCTGGCCGACCGTCTCTATCGCTCCCTGTGCGCCCGCGTGCTGGAGCTCGCCGGCACCCTCGAGGCGATGCCCGAAGAGCTCGAGGGGCTGGAGGCCACGCTCAGCGAGATCTACTTCTGCAATCTGTCCGTCTTCCAGTCGCTGCCCGACTCGTGGGCGATCGGCCAGCTCTTCCCGGTGATGCCGATCCACCGATTGGAAGAGCGGCCCGAGGTTCCGGCCGTGCTGGCCGATCTGACCTGCGATTCGGACGGCAAGGTCGACCGCTTCGTCGGCGGCGAGGACGGCAAGAACGTGCTCGCCCTCCACCGGCTGGCGCCGGCCGAGCCCTACTACCTGGGCGCCTTCCTGGTCGGTGCCTACCAGGAGACGCTCGGCGACCTGCACAACCTCTTCGGCGACACGCACGTCGCCCACGTCGAGCTCGACGCAGCGGGTGGCTGGTCGCTCGCCGAGGTGGTCGAGGGCGACACCGCGGCGGAGGTTCTGGGCTACGTCGGCTACTCGGCCGAGGTGCTCTACGAGAGCCTGCGGCGGGAGTGCGCGGAGTCGGTTGCCGATGGCCGGATGTCGGGCGCCGAGCGGCAGAAGCTGCTCGGCTTCTACCGCGCCGAGCTGGCCGGGTACACGTACTTCGAGGAGCCGTGATCGGCCGCCCGGTACCCGAATCCCTCTCCCGCCCTGCCCGTTCGTTTCGGGTCTGGGGCTTGGCGGAGGGCTACCAGCCGAGGACGTAGCCGAAGATGAGCGGCGCGACGATCGTGGCGTCCGATTCGATCAGGTAGGTGGGCGTGTCGACGTCGAGCTTGCCCCAGGTGATCTTCTCGCTGGGGATGGCGCCGGAGTAGGAGCCGTAGCTGGCGGTCGAATCGCTGATCTGGCAGAAGTAGGACCAGTAGGGGCAGCGCTTTAGCAGGTCGTGCTGGATCATCGGCACGACGCAGATCGGGAAGTCGCCGGCGATGCCGCCGCCGATCTGGAAGAAGCCGACCGTCGTGCGCAGATCGGCCTCCGCGACCTCGCGGCCGGCGCGGCCCCGGCTCTCGTCGACCGGCGGCAGCTCGCGGGCCGGCACTCCCATGGTCGTCCGGGCGTACCAGTCGGCCAGGGACGCCATGTACTCGAGGCCGCTGCGCACGATGCCGGTCGACTCGAGGTTGCCGTTGAAGGTCTCCGAGACCAACCCGTTGCCGGTGGTCGAATCCTCCCAGCCGGGCACGAACATCGGCAGGCGGCGCTCGGCCGCCGCCAGAATCCAGGAGTCGGCCGGGTCGATCTCGTAGACGTCCGGGGAGAGCTCCGCGAGCAGCTGGTAGACGAACTCGTGCGGGAAATAGCGCTCGCCGCTACGTTCGGCGCGCTGCCAGAGCTCGAGCATCTTCCGGTTGATTCGGCGCAGGGCCTCCTCCTCGGGGATGCAGGTGTCGGTCACCCGCGCCAGCCCCTCGGCCTCGAGCTCCAGCTCGCGCTCCGGGGTCAGATGACGCCAGTCCGGGACCCGCCGGTAGTGGCTGTGCGCCACCAGGTTGTAGACGTCCTCCTCGAGGTTGGCGCCGGTACAGCAGATGGCGTGCACCTTGTCGCGGCGGATCATCTCGGCCAGCGAGCGGCCGAGCTCGGCGGTGCTCATCGCTCCCGCCATCGCGATCAGCATGCGACCGCCGCCGTCGATCTGCTCGACGTAGCCGTCGGCCGCGTCGATCAGCGTGGCGCTGTTGAAATGGCGGTAGTGGCGCCGCAGCAGGTCCTTGAGGCTCATGGCGAATCCCCCGGGTCGGTCCGAGAGCCGGGCGCGGTGACCACGGCGCGAATCGCGGCCCTCAGCAGCCGGTCGTAGTAGGGGCGGCAGGCCGCCACCAGCGGCGCCAGCTCGGGCGGCACCGGCTCGGTCTTCTCGGCGTAGGGTCGGAAGCCGGTCGAGCGCCGCACGCTCTGGTACCAGTGGGGCGCCCAGACGCCGTCCTCCGCACGGCCCCCCACGGGCCACTCGAGCATCGCCGGGTCGAAGTCGAGACCGAGCCGGGAGCAGAGCCGGCCCAGAACGTCGGCGGGGTCGCGCAGCAGCTCGCGCGCGTCGAGCACCGGCACGTCCTGTCCCAGGTCCCGGAGGTGATCGAGCAGCCGGGCCTGGAAGGCGATGCCGGTGTCCTCGAGCCGCGGCTCGGGGATCTGATGGCGCAGCGAGCGGACGACGTCGGCCGGATCGCGCACCAACAGGACGTTCGCGGTGTGCGCCAGAAATCCCCAGTCGAGCCCGGTGAGATGGTGGGCCATCTGCTTGAACAGCACGACGGGGCGATCCGTCTCGCCCAGGATCACCTCGCGAACCACCCGCTCGCCGTCGGTGTCCATTGCCGCGAGCACCTCCTCGCGGCCCGGGTGCCGGGCGCCGCTGACCGCCAGGTAGTGGCCGTAGAGGGGCTCGTCGACGACCCGGGTGTCACGCCGCTGCGCGAAGGCGTACATGATCGCCGTCGAGACGTTTCGCGGCCCCGACCAGAGGTTGATGCGCAGCGGCATGGGCGGGAATTCTATCCCGGGGTCGGACCCACGACGCTTCCTTTCAGGTCGAGCGCCGGCTGCGATAGAATGCCCGTTCGGCCGCAGGGCCGCAAAGGAGGGTAGGGTCATCGCCAAAGAAGAAGCGCTCGAGTTCGAGGGTACTGTCGTCCAGGTTCTGGGCAACAGCAACTTCCGCGTCGAGCTGGAAAACGGTCATTCCGTGCTCGCCACGATCGCGGGCAAGATGCGTCGTTTCAGGATTCGCGTCCTGGAGGGCGATCGGGTCAGCATCGAGGTTTCGCCCTACGACCTGAACCGCGGCCGGATCACCTACCGCCACAAGTCCTGAGCCGAGCCCGGCGCCCGGCGGCTGCCGAGGCCATGAGCCTGCCGATCTCACCCGAACCCCAGTCGTCCCAGCCGCGCGATCTCCTGGGCCGGCCGGTGCGCGACCTGCGCATCTCGGTGACCGATCGCTGCAACTTTCGCTGCCGCTACTGCATGCCGCGCGAAGTCTTCGGCGAGGCGTTCAAGTTCCTGCCGCGCTCGGAGCTGCTGACGTTCGAGGAGATCCATCGGCTGGCGGGGATCTTCCAGCGGCTCGGCGTGCGCAAGCTGCGCATCACCGGGGGCGAGCCGCTGCTGCGCAAGGACGTCGACCGCCTGGTCGGGATGCTCAGCCGGCTGCCCGAGATCGAGCTCGCGCTGACCACCAACGCCTCCCGCCTGGTCGAGCTGGCGCCGCGGCTGGCCGCCGCGGGCCTGCGACGGGTGACCGTCAGCCTCGACTCGCTCGACGACGCCGTCTTCCGTCACATGAACGACGTCGACTTTCCGGTGGGCCGGGTGCTCGAGGGGATCGAGGCGGCGGCGGCGGCCGGTCTGGCGCCGGTCAAGATCAACGCGATGGTGCGCAAGGGGATCAACGACCACACGGTGCTCGACCTGGTGCGCCACTTCAGGGGCTCGGGATGCATCCTGCGCTTCATCGAGTTCATGGACGTCGGCACCACCAACGGCTGGCGGCTCGACGACGTGGTGCCGTCGGCGGAGCTGGTCGAGACGATCGCCGCGGCGTTCCCGATCGAGCCGGCGGAGCCGAACTACCGCGGCGAGGTCGCCCGCCGCTGGCGCTTCAGCGACGGCAGCGGCGAGATCGGCTTCATCAGCTCGGTCACCCAGCCGTTCTGCGGCACCTGCTCGCGGGCGCGGCTGTCGGCGGAGGGGGTGCTCTACACCTGCCTGTTCGCCGCCACCGGCACCGATCTGCGGGCGCCGCTGCGGGCGGGCGCCGACGACGCCGAGCTCGAGGGGTTGATCGCCGGGGTCTGGCGCAGCCGCTCGGATCGCTACTCCGAGCTACGCACCCGCGAGACCGAGGAGCGGCGCCGGATCGAGATGTCCTACATCGGCGGCTAGCTCCCCTCAACCTCGATCCCTCTCCGCCCCCGGGACCTTTCCGCACCACTACCGGCGTTTGCAGCGAACTCGGCCTGCGGTAGAGTTGGCGTTCGAGCCGGCCGGGCCCGGCCGGCCCACCGAAGCTCCCGCCCGCAGTCCTCGGAGGAAAGATGCACAGAACCACCAGAGTCCTAGCCACCATCGCGACGCTGGTCCTGATCGTGCAGCCCGCGCCCGGCAGCGCGGCGACGATCGACGACGCCAGCGGCTGGTGCGGCAGCGGCCCGACCGTGGGCGACATCGTGCAGGCCAAGCACCGGCTGCTCGAGCGGCAGAGGCGCCGCGAGGAGCGGCCGGCGGCCAAGGCCGGGCCGCTGATCCAGCCCGCCTCGGCCCCGCAGGTGAGCCAGCAGGGCGACGTGGTGATCGTCGTCGACGACGGCTCGATCATCCAGCCGCCCAACCCCTCGGACGCCGCCGGCAAGGGCTACCGGATCCAGAGGAAGAGAAAGAACTTCAAGCTCACCAAGAAGCCGGGTGGCGTTTCCGGCGGCCGTGGCGAGCGGCTGAGCCTGGGCGATGACGACTCGGTGCGGGTACCGTTCGAGAAGGGCTTCAAGTTCAAGTTCTTCGGCAAGACCTACAGCGCCGCCTACGTCAACTCCGACGGCAACATCACCTTCGACGAGGGCGACAGCGCCTCGACGGCGCGCGACCTCGGCCGGACCCTGAGCGGGCCGGCCCGGATCATGGCCTACTTCACCGATCTCGATCCGAGCGTCGCCGGCGACGTCTACGTGAAGTTCGTCAGCGGCGGCAAGATGCAGGTGACCTGGGACGGGGTGCCGATCTTCGGCGGTACCGCCCCGAACACCTTCCAGGTCACCCTGTTGAAGAAGGGGCACGTGGAGTTCAGGTTCGGCGAGCTGGACTCCGCCACCGGCATCATCGGCATCTCGCCCGGAGGCGGCGCGTCGGTGGAGCTCCTCGACTTCTCCAAGGAGGCGCCGGCCAAGCTGCCCCAGCAGGCGATCGCGGAGGTCTTCGGCGCGGAGGAGCTGGTCGATGAGTCGCTGCTCGCCAAGGTCTTCTACGACCACTACCCCGACGACGTGCAGCAGCTGGCGCTGTTCTACGATTTTCCCCTGCTGCTCCTCGGCGGCCAGGCGGTCGCCTATCACTTCACGGTGAAGAACTCCGTCAGGGGGATCGGCTACAAGCACCGCTCCCCGCGCGAGCTGTTCGACAACTCGGCCGCCCTGGGCAGCAAGGGCGTGCTCGAGGGCTTCGCCAACATGGGCTACGTCAGCAAGTACGCGAATCTAGCGCAGCTGCGCGGGACGCTCTCCAACCTGGGCGTCTTCCTGCACGAGATCGGCCATCAGTGGCTGGCCAGGATCTTCTACCGCAAGGGCGGCCAGGCGAGCGGCGGCCTGCAGGAGAACGGCGGCCACTGGGCGTTCGTCACCGACACCAACGCCTCGATCATGCAGGGCAACGAGATCCAGGACAACGGCGACGGCTCGTTCACGACCCTCGAGCGGGAAGAGAACTTCAACACCATGGACCTTTACTTGATGGGCATGATTCCCCCCGAGCAGGTGGAGGACATGTTCTGGGTCGAGGGCAGCGGCCAGCAGGCCGCCCAGCTGCCGCAGTTCTTCGTCAGCTTCTCGGGCACGCGGAACGACGTTTCCATCGACGACGTGATCCGCGAAGAGGGCCGCCGCGATCCGTCCAGCGACGACGCTCCGAAGACCACCCGGATCGCGATGATCCTGCTGGTGCGAGAGGGGCAGTCGCCGCGGCCGCCGTCGATCGACAAGGTCCAGGAGATCGTCACCAAGAGCAAGCGGGAGTGGTCGAGGCAGACCGACGGCATCGGCGAGTTCGACTTCACGCTGGCGCCGCTCTAGCCCGACCTCTTGACGGGCGAGCCAACTTCCTGCCGCCCGAGTGCCGGGCGGGGGCGTAAGGGGTGCAGAGGGATCGAGGGAGAGGGGGGCGATCCGGTCGAACCGTCAGCTGCCGGTGATGTAGTGCTCGAGCTGCTCGATGGTGTACTGCTGGTCGGAGATCACCGCCTTGACCACGTCGCCGATCGAGATCATGCCGATCAGCTTGTCCTTTTCGACCACCGGCAGGTGACGGAAGCGCTTGGTGGTCATGATCTTCATGCAGTCCTCGACGCTCTGGCCGGGGGTCACGCAGACCGGGTTCCAGACCATGATGTCCCGTACCGGCGTCTCCCGTGAGTCCCGGTCCAGGAGGATCACCTTGCGCGCGTAGTCGCGCTCGGTCATGATGCCCGCCGGCTTGTCGCCCTCGACCACGAGCACCGCGCCGATGTTCTTGTCGGCCATCAGCTTGAGCGCGTCGTAGACCGAGACGCCGGCGTCTACGGACCAGATGTCGTAGCCCTTGGCGTGCAGTACCTCTCGAACGGTCTTCATCGCGATGAAGACTGAACTTTACACCAGATCGGCGTCCCGGCGGAAGGCGGGGGGCGATGTCGGCGCTGGTGACAAGGCGGGCTAGCAGCGACAGTCGTCGGCCACCCAGCTCCGGATCGCCTTCTTGATCTCCTGGCGGCCGGCAAGGCTGCCGTCGAGGACCTTCGCGACCAGGCCGGGCAGCTCCTCGTCGCTGGCGAATCGAAGGCCGATCAGGTGGTCCGGAGCGAGCTCGGCAATTCGCCCCTGGAGCTCGCTCGGCAGCACCTCGCGCAGGCGGAGCCTCATCTCGAGCCGGATCAGCCGGTCCTGCACCGCCAGCGGAAAGGCGCGCAAGTAGTAGAAGAGCAGCACCAGGATCAGGCCCAGGAGCACTCCCATGGCGCTGCGCACGTTGGGATTCCCGATCAGCCGCCAGATCGCGTGGCCGAGAAAGACCAGGATCATCAAGGCGAGCACGTAGTGGTAGAGAGGCACGAACCGTGCGTGGTTCTTGAAGGTCTGCGCCATCGTCGTCTCCTTGTCAGGTTGGAAGCGGCCGTGATCGGAATCGCAGCTACTCTAAACCGGTTCCGCCCGCTGCCGGGCGAAGGATTTGCACCGGCCGGAGGCTCTTACCGAGCGATCGGATCATGCTCTTCGGACCGCGAGCGACCCCCGGATTCGTGTACTATGAGCCTGGCCCCAGGGTGCGCCGCCGCCCGGCCGGCGCACTGGCTGCGACTCCGGCGCCAGTTCCGAAAGCCCTCGAATCTCCTTCACAGACCCGCATGCGACGAAACGACTCAGGAAGCGCTCGCCCATCGAGGCGCCGCGCGTCGGCCGCGGCCTGGCTGGCGGTCGGCGCGCTGCTCCTCGCTCCGCCGGCGTCCTCGGAGAAGCGGCTGGACACCGATAGGCTCGAGACGAGCTACATCGCGGTGCTCGATCTGCTCGCCAAGGGGCACCGCGACCAGGCCCTGCAGGCGCTGATGGCGACCGAGACCGAAGCTCTCGGCAGTGCGCCGACCGCCAGCCGCATCGACCGGGTCTGGCGCCACAAGCTGGCGGTGGTGCGCAAGGCCCTCGAGCTGACGACGCCCGAGGTCCTGGTGCCGGTGATCGTCCTGCACCACGACGCCTACGAGCTCTACCGCGAGGCGAAGCAGCCGGTGCTGGCTCGCCACTCGCGCGACATGGCGGCCGACCTCGCGGCTTTCAGGGCGCAGAGCACCAAGTCGGAAGCCGATCGCCAGTTCGCGGGCTGGGTGCTGGCGAGCCTCGGCGCCTCGGTGCTCGACCTCAGGACGTCCGGAACCAGCGCGACCATCCTGGAGGACGCGCTCGCCCTCTCGCCCCGGAACCCGGCGGCGCTGCTCGGCCTCGCGTGGGCACACGAGATCCACGGCGAGTACCAGGAGGCCGCGGAGCGGCTGGCGGCGCTGCTCGAGGTGGAGCCCGATCACGCTCATGCCCGCTTGCGCCTGGCGGTCTGCGAGCGGCGTCTGGGGAATCTCGAGACGGCCCGCGGGCTGCTGCACGACCTGCTGGAGATGCCGGCGGAGCCCTGGATCCGCTCGGTCGCCTATCAGGAGCTCGCCCGCACCCTGCTCGGTCTCGGGCAGCTCGAGGCCGCCGAGCGGGTCGCCCGCAAGGCGCTCGAAGAGCTTCCCGGAGAGCAGGAGATCGCCATTTTCCTGGCCTCGATCTGCGAGCGCCGCGGGCGCCTGGCGGAGGCGGAGTCGATCATCGAGGGCATTCAGCCCGCGGCTGCGGGCGAAGTCTCGGCGCGCTACGTCTACGACGGCCGGCCCGACCTGGGCATCGAGCAGGCCCGGGCGAAGATGCGCGCCATGATGGACGAGCGGCTCGGCGTCCTGGCGTCGGGACTGCGGTGGTGGGGCGCCGGCGCCGCCCAGGCTCAGGGCGTCGCCGCCGGGGGAGAAGGATGAGGCTGGCTCTGGTCCTCCTGGGCGTTCTGCTCGCCTGCCCGGCGTGGGCCGACGAGCTCGAGGTGTGGATCGATCGGCCGGTCGGCGACCAGTTCGTGCACGGTCCGGTTCAGATCGAGGTCGCCGTCAGCGGCAAGCAGGCCGAGGGCGCGGTGGTCGAGCTTCTGCTCGACGGCAAGTCGCTCGGCACGCTCGTGCGACCGCCCTTCCGGCTGCAGGTGGACGTGGGCAACGAGAACGTCGCGCACGAGTTCGAGGCGATCGCTAAGGCGGGGGGCGGCGTGACCGCTCGCACCTCGGTGCGGACGCCCAAGCTCAAGGTCGACGATCAGCTCAAGCTCAGTCTGCAGCAGTTCTACATCACCACCTCCGGCTCGGGCGGCCGGGTCCTCGATCTGGAGCGGGACGACTTTCGGGTGGTCGAGGAGGGCCGGGAGCAGACCATCGTCACCTTCGAGCGGGGCGACGTGCCGCTCACCTCGGTG
>JBFGLX010000105.1:0-10702 GCA_041575955.1 Thermoanaerobaculia bacterium | reverse complement strand
CCGGGGCGCCCGAGCGCCGCCCGCGGGCGATCAGCTGTCCTGGCCGTCGTCGTCGGGCGCGTCGTCGACCACCTTCTCGTCGGGCATGTCGATGTCGATATCGGGCACCTTGACGTCCACCTGCTGCGTGCTGACGTCGACGTCGACCTCGGGCACCGTGACCTGCTTGGTCTCGAGCCCGACCTCGATCTCGGCCGCGTCGACGTCGAACTTCGGCAGGTTGCCGCCTTCGACCTCGACGTTGACCTCGGGCAGCTCGGCCTGTTCGGTCTGCTCGACGGTGCACGCTCCGAGGGGCAGGACGGCGAGCAGCGCTATGGCGAGGGTCTTGAGGATCTTCATTACGGTCTCCTTTTTTTCGGTTTCAGCTAGCCGATCTCGAGCCGGTTCTCGACGCGCTCCACGCCCTCGGTGCCGCTGGCGAGCTCGGTGGCCTCGCGGGCGTCGGCCGCGGTCTTGACGCGGCCGCTCAGCGTCACGACGCCTTCCTTGGTGTCGACGTTGATGTTGAACGGGTTGAGCTCGGGATCGGCGGCGATCTTGGCCTTGATCTTGGTCGTGATCCAGCCGTCGCTCACGCGCTCGCCCAGGGCGCGGTCGCCGAGCGTGATGTCGTTGATCACGTCACGCACGCCGTCGGTGGCGCGGGCCAGGCGCTCGGCCTCGGCGCGCGCCAGCTCCTTTTCCACCGCGCCGCTCAGCGTCACGACGCCTTCGTTGGTATCGACGTCGATGTTGAACGGGTTGATCTCGGGATCGGCGGCGAGCTTGGTCTCGACCTTCGCGGTGATCGCGGAGTCCGAGAGCTGGGTGCTGGCGGACTGGGTGCTGGCGCAGCCGACCGCGAGGATCGCCGCCAGGGCGACGATGGTGAAGCAGGGGACGTTTCTCCGGTTGAACATGCTCTTGAACCTCCTCTGGTTGTCGTTCAGCGAGTTCGAATCGCGCACGTCGGCGGGGAGCTGCAGGTTGCGTACCAAGAGAGAAAGCCAGGTATCAATTGAGTATTTGACGGTCTCGGCACGGCGGATGGGCGATCCGGCGGAAACGTTTGCAGAGCGCGTGTAGCGATTACTCCCGGTGCGTCGCCGGAAGCCGAGCTCTCCCTCTCACCGACCCGCCTGTCACCAGCCCTCGTCCCGTCCGATCCGTGGGCGCACGCTCGATATCGGCAGCCGGCTGTGTTAAACAGCCCAGGCACCCTGAGGGATCTCCCGCCCGTGTCCGCCAGCGAACTCGATCTCGAAAACCAGCTCAACGAGCAGCAGCTCGCCGCGGTCACGCACGGCGAGGGGCCGCAGCTGATCCTGGCCGGCGCCGGATCGGGCAAGACCCGGGTGATCACCTACCGGGTCGCCTGGCTGGTCAAGGAGGTGGGCATCGACCCGCGCTCGATCGTCGCCGTGACCTTCACCAACAAGGCGGCCGGGGAGATGCGCGAGCGGGTCGAGAAGCTGCTGGCGATCTATCCGCTGCCGACCTTCGTCGGCACCTTCCACCGCTTCGCCCTGGGGCTGCTGCGCAAGTGGGGTGAGCGCATCTCGGTGTCGCGCGGGTTCTCGATCTTCGATCGCGACGACCAGATCGCCCTGGTCAAGAAGGCGCTCGCCAAGGAGAACCTGGCCGAGAGCTCGTTCCCGCCGCGGCGGATGCTGGCGGCGATCGGCGCGGCCAAGAACCGGCTGCTCGGCCCGCAGGCCTTCGAGGCCGAGGCCGACGGGTTCTTCGCCTCGCGCGTGGCCCGGGTCTACCGCCACTACCAGGGCATGCTGGTCGACTCGAGCGCCCTCGACTTCGACGACATGCTACGGCTCGCGGTCGAGCTGCTGGTCAAGGAGCCGGAGCTTCAGGAGCGGCTCCGGTCGCGCATCCACTACCTGCTGGTGGACGAGTTCCAGGACACCAACTACGCCCAGATGCGATTGGTCAGCCTGCTGGCCGGCAAGAGCGGCAACCTGACCGCGGTCGGCGACGAGGACCAGGGGATCTACCGCTGGCGCGGTGCCGACCTGTCGAACGTCCTCGAGTTCGAGAAGAGCTTTCCCAACGCCACCATCCGCAAGCTCGAGCGCAACTACCGGTCGACCCAGAACATCCTCACCGCCGCCGGCGACCTGGTCGCGCACAACCGCAACCGTCGCGGCAAGCGGCTGTGGACCGACGCCGGCGCCGGCGACCAGATCGAGCTCTACAAAGCGCGCGACGAGCAGGACGAGGCGAACTGGGTCGCCAACACCCTGCAGGGACTGACCGCGGATGGCCGGGCGTGGAAGGAGATGGGGGTGCTGGTGCGCACCAACGCCCAGACGCGGGCGTTCGAAGAGCAGTTCCTCAAGCGCCAGATTCCCTATGAGCTGGTCGGCGGCACGCACTTCTACGCCCGGGCCGAGATCAAGGACCTGGTCGCCTACCTGCGGGTGCTCCGCAACCCGCGCGACGATCTCTCCCTGCTGCGCATCCTGAACAACCCGCCGCGCGGCATCGGCAAGGCGACCCTGGAGCTGCTCCAGGGGCGGGCCGACGAGCGGAGCCAGAGCTTGTGGGACGCCCTCACCGGCAGCGAGCTGGGCAGCTTTCCCGCCCGCGGCGCCAAGGCGCTGGCCCAGTTCCGGGACCTGATCCAGGGCCTGCAGGCTGAGGCCGAAGAGCGGCCGCTGCCGTCGCTTCTCGACCGACTGCTCGAGGAGACCGGCTACGCCAGGATGTACGACAAGGACGACCCCGAAGCCTACGCCCGGCTCGAGAACATCCGGGAGTTCGTGACCGCGGCCCAGGAGTTCACCGAGGAGCGGCTCGAGGCCGGCGAAAGCGACCTGCTGACCGCGTTTCTCGACCACGCCGCCCTGGTCTCCGACATCGACCTCTGGCGCGAGGCGGGTGGCGTCTCGCTGATGACGCTGCACAGCGCCAAGGGGCTCGAGTTTCCAGTGGTGATGGTCACCGGGCTCGAAGAGGGGGTGCTGCCGCACTTCAACGCCGGTGGCCAGACCGAGGACCTCGAAGAGGAGCGCCGTCTGCTCTACGTCGGCATGACCCGCGCGCGCGAGCAGCTCTTCCTGAGCCACTGCCGCCGGCGGCGGGTGGCGGGCTACTACCAGGATCAGCAGGAGTCGCAGTTTCTGGCCGAGCTTCCGGAGGGGATCGTCAACGTCACCCGCAGCCCGGAGCTGTTCTACGACGAGCGCTCGAGCGGCGTCGCGTCGTTCTTCGACCGCGGCCGCGGCACCGCCGCCCCGTCGGGCCGCGGGCCGCAAAGCTCGCAGGCCTACCCGGGGCTCAAGAAGGGCCGCCGGGTGCGCCACGCGACGCTCGGCGAAGGCGTCGTCCTGGAGCTCGACGGCGACGGCCTGGAGGGCAAGCTGACCGTCTACTTCGATCGCGTCGGCAAGCGCCGCCTGGCCGCCAAGTACGCCAAGCTCGAAGTTCTCTGAGCGAAAGCGTCCGGTTCTCGATGGAGCCGGGGCCGGGTGGGGGCGTCCGATTAGAATCGACAGATGCGCTGGAGAGGACGCAAGGCGAGCGTCAACGTCGAAGACCGCCGCGGCCGCGGCCCGCTGGGCCGGCGCGGCCTGCCGATCGGCGGCCGCGGTGCCGGCCTCGGCTGCGGTGGCCTGCTGATCGTCATCCTGCTGTCGATGCTGTTCGGGGCCGATCCCCAGCAGATGATCTCGGTGCTCGAGCAGACGCAGGCACCGGCGCCTGAGGCCGGGCCGCCGGACGGCTACGGCGGCACGCCGCCGGCGGACGAGCTCGGCCAGTTCGCGTCGGTGGTGCTGGGCGACACCGAGCTGACCTGGAACTCGCTGATGAGCGGCTACCGGGAGCCGATCCTGGTGCTGTTCACCGGCGCGGTGCAATCTGCGTGCGGCTTCAACCGCTCCGCGGTGGGCCCCTTCTACTGCCCGGCGGACTCCAAGGTCTACCTCGATCTCGACTTCTTCCGGGTCCTGTCGAGCCGGCTCGGCGCGCCCGGCGATTTCGCCCAGGCCTACGTCATCGCCCACGAGGTCGGCCACCACGTCCAGAACCTCCTGGGCGTCAGCGAGCAGGTGCAGCGCGCGCGGCGCTCGATGTCGGAGCGCGACGGCAACGCCCTGCTGGTGCGGCTCGAGCTGCAGGCGGACTGCTTCGCGGGGGTGTGGGGCCATCACGCCCACCGGCAGCGCCAGCTGCTCGAGCCCGGCGACGTCGAGGAGGGGCTCGGAGCGGCGGCGGCGATCGGCGACGACCAGATGCAGCGGCGGGCGACCGG
Organism: Thermoanaerobaculia bacterium; assembly: GCA_041575955.1. Taxonomy (GTDB): domain Bacteria; phylum Acidobacteriota; class Thermoanaerobaculia; order Multivoradales; family JAHEKO01; genus JAHEKO01. Next base: position 6,450 of record JBFGLX010000105.1, on the reverse strand, counting down.
CTACGTCCAGCCCGAGTCGTGGACCCACGGCTCGTCCGAGCAGCGCGTCGCCTGGCTCAGGCGCGGGCTCCAGAGCGGCGACCCGGAGCAGTGCAACACTTTCGGCTGATCTACCGGCTGACAGGATCACGCTGCCCATGTGGGCTCGAGACGCCACCGTCCTGCTGACCGCCTGGGTGATTCTCGCACCGGCGCTGGGCGCGGCCCCGCCGCGGCCGACCGGCGAGCCGGCAAAGACCTGGACCGAGGAGCAGATCCTGGCGGCCGAGCCGATGCCGCTGCCGGTGGACGCACGCGGCCGCATCGACCGCCGCCAGGCCGGGGCTGCGGCGCCCGCGCTGGGGCCGCGCTTCGACTCGAGGCCGTCGGCGCCGCGGGTCGCGGTGGGCACCAGCAGAGCGCGCTACGTCGCGAGCCCGGCCAGACTCCGATCGGCCTGGTCGCACGCGGCTCCGCACAGCCGGCGCGCCGGAGGCGGCGACGGCCCGACGGCGCTCAATCGCGGCACGGCGGGCTTCAACTTCTCCAGCTCGCGGCTGGTGCCCGACGACGCCGGCGCCGCGTACCCCTATTCGACGGTCGGCGTGCTGCTCTTCCGCCGGCCGGGCGTCGGCGCGTTCCGCTGCTCGGCCTCGGTGGTGTCGAGGCGCGTGATCGCCACCGCCGGGCACTGCGTGTACAGCGCGCCGGGGGGCTTCGCGACCGATTTCCTGTTCATTCCGGCGTTTCACGAGGGACTGGCGCCCTTCGGTACCTGGGATGGCGTCGAGGCCTTCGCGGCCGAGGAATGGCGGGCCAGCCCCGAGGTTCCCAACGCCGGCGACCTGGCCGTCGTGGTGCTCGCCGACTCCGACGGCACGGCCGTCGGGGACCTCACCGGGTGGCTGGGCTTCAAGGCCCGGGGCCTCGAGAACAACCACGTGAAGATGCTCGGCTATCCCGGCAACCACGACGGCGGCCGGCGCATGCACCAGGTCGACTCGGGCGATTGGCTCCTGCTGGAGGATCCGGTCGCGGTGCTCTACGGCTCCGACATGCGCGGCGGCTCGAGCGGCGGACCCTGGGTGCAGAACTTCGGGATCAAGGCGAAGGGCCAGCGCGGTGGCAAGAACAGGGCCCCGAACCGGATCGTCGGGATCACCTCGGCCCTGTTCGAGGACCAGAGGCTCCTGCTCCTCGAGAGCTCGATCCTCGGGCCCACCTTCAAGGCGATCTTCGACCAGGCGTGCGCCCAGGCGGCCGGCAACTGCTCCCGCCGGGGCAAGCCCAAAGACTGAGCGCCAGGGCCCAGCCTGACCTTTCGACCAACCTTCGAGAAGGTCAGGCTAGCGCAGGCTGGCGGGCGGCGGCGGCACGAAGTCGTCGCGCAGGATCGCGTAGAGGTAGTTGTCGATCCGCCGGCCCTCGAGAACGAAGTAGCCGCGCAGCCGGCCTTCGCGCCGGAAGCCGAGCTTGGCGAGCACCTTCTGCGAGCCGACGTTCTCCACCGAGCAGCGGGCCTCGATCCGCTCCAGCTCGGTGCGGAAGAAAAGGTCGGCGAGCAGCAGGTTGAGCCCCTGGACCATCAGGCCGCGCCGTTGGTACGGAGTGGTGAGGGCGTAGCCGAGCTCGGCCAGACCGTGCTCCCAGTTGGTGACCACGAGGGTGATCCAGCCGGCCGGCTCGGCGTCGGCGAGCACGATCCACTGGAACTTGTCGCCGCGGCCGCGGTAGAGATCCTCGATCCGGTTGAGCGCCAGCTCGGCGCGCAGCTGGCCGAGCGACGCTTCTGTGAGCGGCTGGTGCCGGCGGACGCTGGCCTCGGAGCGCCAGCGCAGCAGGAGCGGCGCGTCGGCGGGGTAGGTCGGCCGCAGGCTGGTGCGAACGCGGCGATAGTCTGCGGGTCGGGAGCGGAGTTCGGCCATCGGTCAGGAACCGGCGGTTCGCTCCGCCGGTGGCGCCGCGCCGGCGGGCGCGACCGCCAGGACAAACATATAGCAATAGCCGGCCAGAAAGAGATAGAGAAACGGCAGCGACGGCCACATCCCGAGCCACAGGGCGGCGCCGGTGCAGCCGATGAAGTAGAGCGCGAAGCCGGCCTCTATCCACGCCGACAGGTCGCGGCCGATGAGATAGCGCTTGCCCTGCCAGCCGTCGCCGGCCTTCTCGATCCGGTACTTCGGGGTGCGCTCGAACGCTCCCACCCGCCGTCCCAGCCCGGCCAGCACCGCCCGCGCGTTGTTGACCGACAGGCCGACGCCGAGCCCCATCACCGCCGGCAGCCGGCGGAGCCACTCGCCGCCGCGAACGCCACGCAGGTACTGGCTGGCCGAGTAGTAGACCAGCACCGAGAGGGTCGCGCCCAGGAACAGCGGCAGGTCGATCCAGAGCATCAAGCGCGCGTCGGTGCCGAGGCGCAGGAGCATGGCGGGGAAGATCAGCAGCGACAGGCCGATCATCAGGAGGTAGGCCACGTTGTTCGTCAGGTGGATCATCGCCTCGGACTTGGCCTGCCAGGGTATCGGAGCGCGCAGCACGCGCACCAGCAGCTTGCGCGCCGTCTGGATCGAGCCCTTCGCCCAGCGGTACTGCTGGCGCTTGAAGGCGTTCACCTCGACCGGCAGCTCGGCCGGCACCTTGACGTCGGGCAGGAAGCGGAACTTCCAGCCCGCCAGCTGTGCGCGGTAGGAGAGGTCGAGATCCTCGGTCAGCGTGTCGTGCTGCCAGCCGCCGGCGTCGAGGATGGCCTGACGCCGCCAGACGCCGGCGGTGCCGTTGAAGTTGAAGAACCGCCCGCTCCGGTTGCGGGCGGCGTGCTCGATGAGGAAGTGCGCGTCGAGGAAGATCGCCTGGATCCTGGTCAGCAGGCTGTAGTCGCGATTCAGGTGCTCCCAGCAGGCCTGCACCATGCCGATCTCGGGGTCCGAGAAGTGGGGCACCGTACGCCGGAGGAAGTCGGCCGGCGGTACGAAATCGGCGTCGAACACCGCCAGCAGCGACCCCGATGCGCGCTCCACCCCGGCGGCGAGCGCCCCGGCCTTGTAGCCGCCGCGCTCGGCCCGGTGGAGGTGGACGATGTTCACGCCGCGGTCGCGCAGCCGCGCGACCCGGCGGGCGACGATCCACCGGGTCCTGTCGGTCGAATCGTCGAGAACCTGGATCTCCAGACGCTCCGCGGGGTAGTCGAGCGCGCTGACCGCGTCGATCAGCCGCTCGGCGACGTAGAGCTCGTTGTAGAGGGGCAGCTGCACGGTCACCCGCGGCCAGTCGGCGGGCGGCGGCGGCGCCTCGATGCGCAGATGCCGTGTGCGATAGTAGAGGACCAGCAGCACGAGCCGGTGCATGCCGAACAGTGCCAGCACCCCGAGAATCAGGTAGTAGCTTGCCAGAAGTGTCTGAGAGAGGAGTTCGTTCATCGGCTCGAGTGGGTGAGAGGGGGGCTCCGGCGGTCGCGGCCGTCCTGATCGCCGCCGGTCCGGTGCTGGCCGCTCACGCCGGGCTGCTCGCGGTGTGGGATCTCGCGAGCCGGCCGGCGCTGACGCTCACCTTGCTGGCGGCGGCGGGCGCCGGCCTGGTCTGGGCCGTGCGCCGGCTCGCGCGCCAGCCCGGGTCGAAAGTAGCTGGAATTCTCCTGGTCGCTCTGCTCCTGCGGCTCCTGCTGCTTCCCGTTCCGACAACTCTCTCGGACGATCTGCTGCGCTACGTGTGGGACGGCCAGGTTGTCGGAGCGGGCGCGAACCCCTATCTCCTGGCTCCGCAGGATCCCGCCCTCGAGTCCCTGCGGGGGCCGCTCTGGCGCTCTCTGCCCCATCGCGATGTCCCGACCGTCTACCCTCCCCTCGCTCTGGGCCTGTTTAGTATAGCCGCTCAACTCCCCGCTCCGCTGCTGACGCTCAAGGCCCTGCTCTCAGCGTGCGACCTGGTGACCTGCCTCCTTCTGATACGGCTGGCGGGCGCTCTCGGACTACCCCGCGAGCGGGCCGCCTGGTACGCGTGGAACCCGCTGGTGGTGCTCGAGACGGCCGGCATGGGTCACGTCGACGCGCTCGGGGTGGCGCTGGTCGTGGCCACCCTGCTCCTGCTGGTCCGCGATCCGCGCCGGATCTGGGCGCCGGTGGCGACGGCGGCCGGAGCCGTGCTGGCCAAGCTGATCCCGATCGCGGCGGTGCCGGTTTGGGTGCGGTCGAGCCGCCGCCCGGCGCGGTTCGCGGCTGCGCTCGGGCTGGTGGCCCTGCCCGGGCTGCTGCCGATGGTGGCCGGCGCCCCCGGGGTGCCGCCCGGTCTCACCCGCTTCGCCATCGGCTGGGAGTTCAACGGGCCGCTCTACGAGCCCCTGTGGCGGACGTCCGATCGACTCGACCTGCAGGCCCGGGTCGCGGCCGGGCTGGACGCGGCGAAGGCGGCGTTCGGGCGCCACGAGCTCTGGAACCGCCTCTACCCCTACAACTACCCGCAGCTGCACGCCAAGCTGCTGCTCGCCGCGGCGCTGGTGGCGGCGCTCGTGGTCATCTGGCGACGTCGCGACCCGGTGGCCGGCACCGGGGCGGTCTTCGGCGCCGTCCTGGTCTTCTCGGCCACGGTCTATCCCTGGTACCTGCTGTGGGTGCTGCCGGTCGCGGCGCTCAGGCAGCAGCGCTCCTGGCTGCTGCTGTCGCTGCTGCTGCCGCTCTCCTACCTGCCGCAGATCACCGGAATCCGGCTGCTGCCGTGGGTCTTCCTGGCGATCTGGGTGCCCTTCTTCGCCGCCTTGGCGGTCGACTGGAGCCGCTCCCGCGCGGCCGGCTCCGCGCGCGGCGCCGGCGGGACAGGCAGATGCTCTACCGGCTGACGATCTCCTACCGCGGTACCGGCTATGCCGGCTGGCAGCGGCAGCCGAACGCGCTGACGGTGCAGGAGGTCGTCGAGACCGCGCTGCAGAGGCTGCTCGGGGTGGAGGCGGTCGTGGTCGGCGCCGGGCGCACCGATGCCGGGGTGCACGCGCGCGGCCAGGTGGCGCACCTCGAGCTCGATGCCCCGGTGGCGCTCGGCGCCCTGGTGCACGGCGTCAACCACCTTCTGCCTGCCGACGTCCGCGTCCTCGCCGCCAGCGCCGCCGCCGCCGGATTCCACGCCCGCAAGAGCGCGATCGCCAAGGAGTACAGCTACCGCCTGACCCGCGCGCCGGTGGTCTCGCCGCTCGACAGTCTGTTCGCCGTTCGAGTCGCGCCCGAGATCGACCTCGAAGCGATGCGGGCGGCTACGGCCCCGCTGGTCGGCCGGCACGACTTCACCGCCTTCGCCCTGGCCGGCGGCGGCCACGGCCAGCCCGAGCGGACCGTGCTCGCGGCCGAGTGGATCGAGCGCGACGTCGAGCTCCTCTTTCGTATCGTCGGCGACGGCTTCCTGCGCGGCATGGTGCGATCGATCGTCGGCACCGTGATCGAGGTCGGCGGCGGCCGGCGGGCGCCGGACGACGTCGCGGCGCTGCTCACCGGCGCGCCGCGCTCGGCGGCGGGTCCGACGGCGCCCGCCCGAGGCCTGGTGCTGGAGCGCGTCGACTACCGGTGATCGGATAGGATGGCCGGGTAATGATCGACACCGCGAAGCTGGCTCCCCCGGGGAGCGCCGACGAGCTTCTCGTCAGGCGGCTCGACCTCGATCGTCTGCCCCGCCACGTCGCCGTGATCATGGACGGCAACGGCCGCTGGGCGACCTCGCGGGGCAAGGCGCGGGTCGAAGGGCACAAGGCCGGCGTCGCGGCCGTGCGCGACACGGTGGAGGCCGCGGCCGAGCTCGAGCTGGACGCCTTGACCCTGTACGCGTTCTCGGTCGAGAACTGGAAGCGCCCGCGCTATGAAGTGTGGACGCTGATGAACCTGCTCAAGGAGTATCTCCTCAAAGAGGTCCAGAATCTGGTCGACAACGGCATCAAGCTGAACATCCTGGGGCGCTGGCGGGAGCTCGATGCTTCGGTGGTCTCGACCCTCGAAGACGCGCTCGAGGCGACCCGCGACTGCGGCGGGCTGTGCCTGAACATAGCCCTCAACTACTCGGGTCGCTGCGAGGTGGTCGACGCCTGCCGCCAGATCGTCACCGACTGGGCGCAGGGCAAGCGCACCGAGATCGACGAGGAGACCATCGGCCGCTATCTCTACACCTCCGGGCAGTCGGATCCGGACCTGCTGATCCGGACCTCGGGCGAGATGCGGGTCAGCAACTTCCTCCTCTGGCAGATCGCCTATACCGAGATCTGGGTCACGCCCACGTTCTGGCCGGACTTCCGCCGCGGCGAGCTCTTCCGGGCGATCATCGATTATCAGTCGCGCGAGCGACGGTTCGGCGACGTCGAGGGCGGCCGGGCGCTCGCGACGATGCGCGAACAAGAGTCGCGGTGATCCCCGAGGCCGGCCGCTCCTTCCTCGTGAGCGAATCGATGACGAGGGTGCTGACCGCCGCGCTGGCGGTGCCGTTGGCGCTCGCGGCCGTCTTCCT
>JBFGLX010000104.1:0-10728 GCA_041575955.1 Thermoanaerobaculia bacterium | reverse complement strand
GGCCCCCTGTGCTCGTTCGAGGACGCCAACGAGGACACCTTCCTCGACCTCGTCTGCCACTTCGAGGACGAGCCCGAGAACTGGACCGCGGGCTCCGACACCGCGACCCTCGCCGGCGCCCTGTTCGACGACCGCAGGATCGAAGGCCGGGACTCGATCTGCACCGTGGGGTGAGAGGCGGCGCCGGGGCGGCCTTCCGAGCCAGCCAACCCGGACTCAACCGACCTCGGCGTCGGCCCGAAGCTCCTCTTGCACGTCCTCGATCACCTGGAGCACCAGGCGCCGGATGATCGGCGAGGGGTCCTCACCCCGCTCCCGCATCTCCTCGACCAGCCGCTTGGCCTCTTCGAGGGTCAGGCGCTCCTTCTTCTCGGTATCCGATGGGCCGTTCGGAGGGCCGTTTGGAGGCCCGTTCGGGGGGCCGTTTCCATTCCTTGCCGTCATGGCGAGCGCCGCGCAAATCGGAGGCTTCGGTTCTGCCGAGAACGCACCACGAAGTTGACGACCTCGACCGCGAGCTGCTCCGTGACTCGCTCGGCCTCGGCCGCTTGCTGGAGAGTCAGCAAGGCCCGAAGTGTCTCTTTGCCGACCTTTTCTCTCTCGAAGACGGCCCGGGCCTCCGTTGCCAGCCTCCTGACCTTCTCGATGCGCCCCTGGGCCGCGCAGACGCAGGCAAGGTCCAGGGCTGCGATCGCGGCTTGAAGCTCTCGGCCCTGCTCAGAGTACTCGTCATATGCTGCCGTGAGTTCTCTTTCGGCGTCCACAAGCTCGCCGGCGGCCCGGAGGGCAATCCCCTTGATGGCGCGATTGCGGACCCCAAGCTCGTCCGCGCCGGTCAGGATGAGCGCCGTATCCGTCTGACAAGCCACTTTCCACGCTTGAAAGCCCTTGCCCTTACGGGCCAGTGCTTCGCCCAACGGGAAGAGAGCCAACAGTTGAGTTCTCGGGTCCGTCACGAGTGAAACGCCGGCCGCGAGAAACTCACAGGCTCTCTCCAGGGGCTCGAACCAGGGCGAGACAATCCCTCGATTGATGAGGGCTTCGCCGAGCTTCTCTTCATCTCCGATGAGCCTCCGGATCGCGATCTCGCGGTCCATGAGCTTGCCGGCGTCCGCAGAACTGCCTTGGTCGACCCTCAAGTAGGCGAGGTGTCTGAGCAGATCAGTGCGTAGCTCCCGGTCGCGGGTGCCCTGCAAACGGTACTCCTCGGCTCGATCGAACGCACGCTCCGCGCCTGCCAAGTCGGAATTGAGCCGGCGCGCGTTTCCCAAGTAGCCGTGAGCTTCGGCCTGCAAGTCGGCGACGCCCTCTGGTGACAAGAGGTCCCGCCGGGCTAGCGCCTTGACTGCATCGACCGCCAGAGTTGCAAGCTGGAGCGATCTTCCCACGTTCGCGAAGCGCTCGGCGAAGCTCTGCTTCATCAGGTCGTAGGCCAGGGCCAGGAGCATCGAGGGCGGGCTGTTCTCGAACAGCGTCCGGCGGCGGCCCTCCGGCTCTTCCTCGAGTTTGGCGTAGCGACTCCGCACCAGCTCTTCGTTGCGCGAGACTTGATCATGCAGGACCGAGAGACGCCTCTCGAGCTTCGCCAGAGCCGCGTCGTAGTCGCTGGGCTCCGTCGCCGGAGTATCAGCCCGGAGGAGCGCTAGCTCTGCGGCAGAAAGCCCCTCGAGCAGGATCTCCCGTAGTGCCTTCCCTCGTCGTTTCGAATCCGTCATTTGCCAGCGTAAGGGTGGCGCGATCATAGAAAATGTGGCAGGGCGGAGTCAAGTGCTCTCGCCCTGCCTGAGGGAAATGCGAGTCCAGGGTCCTAGCCGTTTGTCCCGATGGCGTGCCCCTCGCCCGCTCTCACGGTCGTCTTGACCTGCATTCGACGATCACCTCCCTTCCGACACCCTTTGGTCAGGGATCCGGCCACAGGGCCGCTCGCTGCCTGTGCCTTTCCTAACGGAGTGTCTTACCGGGAGGAGAGGCGGGCAAGGGGGAGAAGTCCCCAGCTAGAGCGCCTGACGTGCGCGGAGGTCCGTTTGCTCACGCCCTGGTCGCAGACGCCGAGCTGGCCGGCCTGCAGGACCGGCGAGCGACTCGGAAGTTACTGAGGGGGAATGGCTGACATGGTGCCCAGGGGCGGATTTGAACCACCGACACCCTGATTTTCAGTCAGGTGCTCTACCAACTGAGCTACCTGGGCACGGGGCGTGGCTCTCCAGTGGGATGGAGCGGCCGGCGGCCCCAGGCGGTTTATAGCGGCTTCGCGAACCGGGAGTCAAGGCGATCGGCGGCCGGTCGATTCGGGAGAATCCCGACGAAGGCCGAGGCGACGGTCAGGCTAGAATAGGTCCGCGATGGCGCCGCCACCCCCACTCCTTCGCCCGCGGCTGCTCGCCGTCGCCGCAGCGCTGGCCCTGGGGGCGCTGTTCCCGGCCGGCGCCGCCAGCGCGTGGACCCCCAAGACGCAGGTGCTGATCGCCGAGAGCTCGCTCGCCGTGGCGCCGCTCGACCTCCGGCGCCAGATCGACAAGCACATCGAACAGTTCCGGCGCGGCAGCGTCGCCCCGTTCCAGAACGGCGACGCCGCGGCCCACTACAAGAACGGCAACGGCAGCGGCAGCCTCGACCGGTGGATCGTCGCCGAGACCGAGCGCGCGATCGGCGCCCTCAAGGCGCACCGGCCGTTTCGCGACGTCGTCTTCCAGCTCGGGGTGCTCGCGCACTACGTCGCCGACGCCAACAACCCGTTGAGCACCGCCGAGAGCGATCCGCGCGAGAGCTCCTACTCCCGGGACTTCCTGTCCTACGTCGAGGGCGCGCAGGAGCGCTTCGTTCTGGTCTTCTACGGCGACGGCCGCGACCTCGCCGGTCCCGGGGCGCTCGCCCCGCTGCTCGACCGGACCCTCACCCGCGGACGGCAGCTCTATCCGGCGATCGGCCGCGAATACCGCCGCGTCAGCGGTCCCCCCGGCCACCTGAAGTTCGACGACAAGTCGGTGGCCTTCGCGGTCGGCTCGCTGGCCCTCAGCCACGCGGCGAGCGACGTCGGCGCGGTCCTGCGCTACGTCTGGCTCGAAGCGGGCGGCGCCGACTTCCGCGACCTGCCGCTGACCGCACCGGGCGCCGGCCAGGACGGGCGCTGAGCGGGAGCCGATCGCGATGCTCAAGGCGCAGCGGGCGCTGCTCTCCGTCTACGACAAGCGGGGCCTGGTCGAGTTCGCCCGCGGGCTGGCCGGGCTCGGGATCGAGCTGCTCTCGACCGGCGGCACCGCCAAAGAGCTCGAGGCCAGCGGCCTCAAGGTGGTCCGGGTGTCCGAGGTGACCGGCCACCCCGAGATCCTCGGCGGACGGGTCAAGACGCTCCATCCGCGCATCCACGGCGGCCTGCTCGCCGACCGCGCGCAGTCGTCGCACCTGCGCGAGCTGCGCGAGCACGGCATCAACCCGATCGACCTGGTGGCGGTCAACCTCTATCCGTTCCGGGAGACGGCGAGCCGCGCGGGCGTCACCTTCGAGGAGGTGGTCGAGTCGATCGACGTCGGCGGACCGACCATGCTGCGGGCAGCGGCGAAGAACCACCGGGGAGTCGCCGTGGTGGTCGACCCCGACGACTACACCCAGGTCCTGGCCGCGCTCGAACAGAGCCAGGGCGTGATCCCCGAAACCCTCCTCCGCCAGCTCGCGATCAAGGCGTTCCGCCACACCGAGGCGTACGACGCCGCGATCTCGGAGTGGCTCGAGAGGAAGAGCGGCGCGGTGCCGGAGGCCTTTCCGCCGCACCTGCTGCTCGATCTCAAGCGCGAGCTGGCGCTGCGCTACGGCGAGAACCCGCACCAGGAAGCGGCCCTCTATCGCCTGCTGGACGGACCGGGCGTCCTGGGCGGCTTCGAGCAGCTGCAGGGCAAGGAGCTGTCGTTCAACAACCTGCTCGACGCCGACGCCGCCCGCCGGCTGGTCGCGGCGTTCCGCGAGCCGGCGGTGGCGATCGTCAAGCACGGCAACCCGTGCGGCGTCGGCGTCGGAGAGACCACCGCGGAGGCCTACCGGCGGGCGCTGGCGTGCGACCCGACGTCGGCGTTCGGCTCGATCGTCGCCCTCAACCGGCCCGCGGACGTCGAGCTGGCCGAGGCGATGGCCAAGCTCTTCGTCGAGGTGATCGTCGGCCCGGGGTTCTCGGCCGGGGCGGCGGAGCGCTTCGCCAAGAAGAAGAACCTGCGGCTGGTGAAGTGCCCGCCGTTCTCGGGCCGGCCGGCGCGGCCCGAGTTCCGCATGATCGACGGCGGCTTCGTGGTCCAGACCGCGGACGTCGAGCCCGACGATCCGGCCGGCTGGAGCTGCCCGACGCGGCGCGAGCCGACGGACGAGGAGCGGCGGGCGATGTCGCTGGCGTGGCGGGTCTGCCGCCACGTGCGCTCGAACGCGATCGTGATCGCCAATCCGCACCAGACGGTCGGCATCGGCGCCGGCCAGATGAGCCGGGTCGACTCGTGCTCCTTCGCCGTCGCCAAGGCCGAGCTCGAGATTGCCGGTTGCGCGGCCGCTTCCGACGCCTTCCTGCCGTTCCGCGACGGGCTCGACGCGCTCGGCGAGGCCGGCGTCACGGCGGTGGTCCAGCCCGGCGGCAGCAAGCGCGACGCCGAGGTGATCGCGGCCGCCGACGAGCGCGGCATGGCCCTGCTGCTGACCGGCCGCCGGCACTTCAAGCACTAGCGAAGCTCCGCCTTCAACCGAACAAGGCTCGCTCCGGAAGGCTCCCCTCGTGCAAGTGCCTGTTGCCCGACCCGCAATAAGCGGCGGCCCGCTCGCGTTGTAGCTGACGGAAGATGAAAGTGCCAGCGAACCGACTCCCGCTCGTTGCGGCTCTGGCCGCGGTTTGGCTGCTGACCGCGGGGCCGCCGGCCGGCGCCGACGAGGCCGACGCCTGGGCGCGCCTGGCGGCGGCGCGCGGCCGCCTCGCCTCGGCTTCGCCGCTCGCCGTCGATTTCGTCCAGAGCTATACGCCGAGCGGCTTCAGCGCCGCCGACCAGGAGAGCGGCGTGCTGTCGATGAGGTTGGTCGGCGGCGGCTCGGCGAGCGCCGAAGAGTGCGTTCGCTGGGACTACTCGGAGCCCTTTCCGAAGGGTTTTCTGCTGTGCGACCGAACGGCCTGGACCTGGAACCCGGGCGAGGAGAGCGGCCGCCGCCACCTGGTGGCGAGGTCCGACAGCTTCGGGCTCGATCTGCTGCGGCTGAGCGTGGAGCAGCTGCGCGGTAGCTACCGGGCGGCGGTGGCCGGCCGCGACGCCGACCGGATCGAGATCGAGCTGGTGCCGACCGGTGGCGCGGCCGCGGCCGAGATTCGCGACGCGTCGGTCGAGCTCGACTCCGACGGCCAGCAACTGCTGGCGCTCAGCTACCGCGACGTCGAGGGCAACCTGACCCGGTTCGCTCTCGGCGAGTATCGATCGGTGGACGACCCCGCGACCCTCTTCGCACCGCCCGCCGGCCTCGCCTGGCTCGACGAATAGGCGCCCTCGCCTGCCATATAATGTCGCGGGCGGGCGGCTTGCGGCAGAACCGGGATCTCCATGTTCGCGCCGGTGGCCCCTTCGGGCAAGACAGCGAGACTCCAGAGTGACTGTTGATCACAAGCGTTCGGCGGTGGCCTACCCACCGAGTCGAAATCTGCCGCCGGCGAGCCGCTACCTGGGCCTGGTGGCCGGCAAGTTGGCCGAGACCGAGGAGATCTTCCGCAAGAACCTCGAGTCCGACGTGCCCTTCATCCAGCGCTCGGGAGAGTACATCTTCGCCGGCGGCGGCAAGCGCATTCGCCCGGCCATGCTGCTGCTCTGCGCGCGGCTGCTCGACCGCGACAGCGACGAGGAGGTCACCTACGCCGCGGTGGTCGAGCTGATTCACAACGCCACGCTGATCCACGACGACATCATCGATCACTCGAGCCTGCGGCGCGGCCGCGAGACGGTCAACCGGCTGTGGGGCAACGGCCTGACCGTGCTGCTCGGCGACTGGATCTACACCACCTCGATGCGCATGGCGATCGAGCACGGCAACATCGAGATCATCCGCGCGCTGTGCGACAGCACCCTGAGGATGACCGAGGGCGAGCTGCTGGCGCTCGAGCGGCTGGCCAAGGTCGACCTCACGGTCGACGAATACCTCGAGATCACGCAGCGCAAGACGGCCCAGCTGTTCGCCGCCGCCTGTTCGATACCGGCGCTGATGTTCCCCCAGCGGCTCGAGCTGGTGGAGCCGCTGAGCCGCTACGGACGGTCGTTGGGGATCTGCTTTCAGCTGGTGGACGACCTCCTCGACTTCACCGGTCGCGAGTCGGAGCTCGGCAAGCCGGTGCTCAACGATCTCACCGAAGGCCGGCTCACCCTGCCGCTGATCCTGCTGCTGCCGCGGGTCGCCCCCGCCCAGTGCCGCCTGATCGAAACGGTCCTCCAGGAGCGCGAGTTCGGGCGCGTGGCGCCGGAGCAGATCCTCGAGATCGTCGAGGCCGAGGGCACCGTCGACGAGGCCTACGAGCTCGCGGTCGACTACGCCGACGAGGCGCGCGGCGCGCTAGACGCCCTGCCCGGCGGCGACGCCCGCGAGGCGCTCGAGTTCGCCCCGGATTTCGTCCTCGACCGGCGGTCGTAGGGGTAGCGGCTCGAGTCCGAAGACGCCGCGCGGCGGCGGCACCGCGGCGAGCACGCTGGCGGCGAGCTCGGGCGCTACGGGCAGGACCCGGGCGCCGACCATCTCGGCGGTCGCGACCACCGTCAGGTAGCGGAAGCGCCGCGGCTGCGTGTCGCTCCACGACTTCCGACCGGGCGGATTGAGCAGATAGGCTGCCGGCCGGTCGACCGCCACGTCGGGCGGCTCGACCCCGGCGAAAACCAGCGCCTTGGCGCCTTCCTTGCGGCCGAAGACCAGGTTCGGGTAGCCGATCACCTCTCTCCCCCAGTCGAAGGTGACCGTGCGGCCGAGCGGCGGCGAGCTGACGTTGGGCGGCGCCAGGGCGCGCCACCGGCCGCCGGTCCGGTCGGACCTGGCGCGCGGCGCGTGGCGCTCGCCGCCGGCGGCCACCAGAGCGTCGAACCCGAGGGTGGCGCCGGCGAGCCGCGGCAAACCCCAGCGCCCGACCGGCGGCGCCGACCAGACGTGCGCCGGCTCGGCTTCCGGCGCCGCGCCCCCGGGGGCCAGCAGGTCGTCGGCGTAGGTGCGGACCACGCTCCAGCTCGCGTCGCTGCCGATGCGCCGGGGCTCCTCGCCCTCGATGCGCAGGTCGAGCAGGAAGCCGCCGACGCCGCGGCCGCTGCGAACCTCGGCGGCCACGCGGTTGACGCCGGGCTCGAGCAGGTAGCCGACCTCGTAGGTCGAGAGCGGCTCACCGTCGCGGTAGCGGCCGGCACCCACGAGCACGCCGTTCAGATAGAGAAAGTACTCCTCGTCGGCGCGGCACGAGATGCGCGCCCGGCCCGGAAAGCCGGCGAGCTCGAAGTCCCGAAAGGTGAAGAAGACGGCTCCGCCAGGCGACTCCGATGCTCCGGCCCAGATCCACTGGGCGCCGCCGGTGGGCGCCCAGAGCCGGGTGTAGGCGCTGCGAAAGCCGCGCTCGGCCAGCGCTCCGAGCGGCAGCGCGACGATCGCCAGCAGCCAGAGCGAGCGCGACCCGAGCAGGGCGCGCATGAGTTTGCCGGCCATCGGCGAATTGTAGACGCAATGGGGCGGCCGGGGGCGTCTCGGTCGGGCGTTTGTGCCCGCGGGACTTTTCCGCCAGAATCCCCCCTGGTGCCGTCTCGGAGTGAGGTCCCGCTCGGCTCGCCCGGCGCCCGGGCAGCCATCGTCGCCCTGGTGGTGCTGGTGGCGGCGATCCTGAGCGCCGTCGTGCTGTTCCGTCCGCGGGCGCGGCAACCGCCACCGGCCGCGGCGATCGTCAGGGTCTCAGCCGAGCCGCCGGCCGCCGCCGTGACGCCGACCGCGGCGCTGCTGGTCGACGCGATTCCCTGGGGACGCATCGAGCGGATCGAGACCTCGGCAGGCGAGCCCCGCGAGCTTCCGGAAGCGAGGGAGACGCCGGTGCTGCTCGAGCTGCCGGCCGGCGACTGGCGGGTGGTGCTGTCGAATCCGAGCTTCGCCGAGGAGAGGGTCTGCGCCTTCACCCTCGTCGGCGCCGGACGGCACCACTGCCTGGTGGAGTTCGAGCGGCTCTCGGTCGACCGCTACTTCCAGGAGGCCGGCTGGTGGCGGTGACGGGCGGCCGCGCGCTGACGGCGCTCGCGGTCTTAGCGCTGGTGGCGGCGCCGCCCCCGGTCGAGGGCGCCCTGCGCGACCTCTACGCGGAGGCTCTGACGGCCATGGAGGCCGGCGAGTGGCGGCAGGCGGAGTTCCTGTTCAGGGAGGCCGTCGCGCTGCACCCCGACGAGGCCCGCCGGCTGCCGCTCAGGCGCATCTTCCGACCCTACCTGCCCCACTACTACCTGGGCGCAGTGCTGGCGCAGCGGGGCGACTGCCGGGGCGCGCTTGCCGAGTGGCGCCTCTCGGCCGAACAGGGCGTCGCCGCCCAGCTCGGCCTCGGTGACGAGATCGGATCGAGGCGCTCGAGCTGCGAGCAGCGCCTCGAACGGCTGGCGCTGGCGGCCACCGAGACCGAGTCCGAGCTCGGCCGGGCGGAGCGCACCGCCACGGAGCTGTCCCACCCGAGCCGCGCCCAGCTCCTCGGGCTCGGTTTCGAAGGCGGTCTCGGCACGCTGGGTCAGCGCCTGGACGCCTCCCGGGACCGGATCTCGGAGGCGCGTGTCCGGCTCGACGACGCGGCGGCGGCCCAGGATCCCGACCTCGCCGAGGCGGCGCAGCGGCTCGCCCGGGAGACCGCTCTCGAGCTGCAGGGGGCGCTCGAGGAGCTCGAGCAGATCGGCCGGCGGGTGGCCGAAGAGCGCGCCCACAAGCGCCGGCGGATCGAGGAGGTCGGCGAGCTGGCTCGCCGGCTCGACGAGCTGTTGCGCGCGCGCGGCTCCCTGCCGCCGAGCCTCCACGCCCGACGCCAGGAGCTCGAGTCCCTGATCGCCGGCGCCATCAGCGTGCACGAGAGCGCCACCCTCGAGCAGATCGAGGGCCTCGAGCGCCGGCTCGACGCGTTCTACCGCCTCCTCGAGGGCTCCGAGGCGCCACCCCCGGGAACCCTGCGCTCGGGCGCCATCGCGTTTCTGCGCGCCGACTACCAGGCCACGCTCGAGCGGCTGGCGGAGATTCCCTATCGTGACCCCAAGAGCCGCGCCCACAGCCTGCTGCTGCGGTCGGCCGCCGCCTACGCGCTGCACCTGGCCGGGGGCGAGTCGGACCCCGCCCTGCTCGAGCGGGCGCGGCAAGACGTCGTCGCCGCCCGCCGGAGCGCGCCCGGACTCAAGCCCGCGCCGAGCGCATTCTCACCGCGTTTCGTCCGCTTCTTCGAGCGCGTCGCGGACGCGCCGCCCGGCGCCTGAGGGATCGCCGAACATGGGAAAGAACGGACGCGACGAGATCAAGCGCTTCATGCGCGGCCTGGTCAAGCGCAACCCGGGCGAGCCCGAGTTCCTGCAGGCGGTGCGCGAGGTGGCCGAGAGCCTGCTCCCCTTCATCCGCGAGCACCCCGAGTACCGCAAGGCGCAGATCCTCGAGCGGATGACCGAGCCCGACCGGATCGTGATCTTCCGGGTCACCTGGGAAGACGACGCCGGCCGGTTCCGCGCCAACCGCGCCTGGCGCGTGCAGTTCAACAACTCGATCGGGCCCTACAAGGGCGGCCTGCGCTTCCATCCCGACGTCAACCTGAGCGTGCTCAAGTTCCTCGGCTTCGAGCAGACGTTCAAGAACAGCCTCACCGGGCTGCCCATCGGCGGCGCCAAGGGCGGCTCCAACTTCAACCCGAAGGGCAAGAGCGACCGCGAAGTGATGCGCTTCTGCCAATCGTTGATGCTCGAGCTGCATCGTCACATCGGCGACGACATCGACGTGCCGGCGGGCGACATCGGCGTCGGCCGCCGCGAGATCAGCTATCTCTTCGGGCAGTTCAAGCGGCTGGAGAACCGCTTTACCGGCATTCTGACCGGCAAGGGACTCTCCTTCGGCGGCAGCCTGATCCGTACCGAGGCCACCGGCTACGGGGCGGTCTACTTCATGGAGCGGATGCTCGCCCACCGGCAGCAGGGTCTCGACGGCAAGATCTGCGCCGTGTCCGGCTCGGGCAACGTCGCCCTCTATACGATCGAGAAGCTGAGCCAGCTGGGCGCGCGCGTGGTGACCGCCTCCGACTCGGGCGGCTTCATCCACGACCCGGACGGCATTCGCGACGACAAGCTCGAATGGCTCAAGGAGCTCAAGGAGGTCCGCCGCGGCCGCATCAGCGAGTACGCCGAGAAGTTCGGCTGCAGCTACCACGCCGGCAAGGCGCCGTGGGGAGTGCGCTGCGACCTCGCCTTCCCGTCGGCCACCCAGAACGAGCTCGACGGCGACGACGCCAAGGAGCTGCTCGCCAATGGCCTGATCGGACTCGCCGAGGGCGCCAACATGCCGAGCACCCTGGAGGCGCAGCACCGCTTCCAGGCGGCCCGCATCCTCTTCGCCCCGGCCAAGGCAGCCAATGCCGGTGGCGTCGCGGTCTCGGCTCTCGAGCAGAGCCAGAACGCGCTGCGCATCTCCTGGTCGCGCGACGAGGTGGACAGCCGCCTGCGCGAGATCATGACCAACATCCACGGCAAGTGCGTCCTCTACGGCGAG
>JBFGLX010000103.1:0-10744 GCA_041575955.1 Thermoanaerobaculia bacterium | reverse complement strand
GGGTATCTGAACCGCCTGCGCGAGATCGACCTGAGCGAGAGCGAGGAGACCCGCGAGAGCCCGGCCGGAGAGTGGATCCAGCAGTGCGAGCTCGAGCTCGACCTGTTCGAGCACGAGGCCGAAGAGGCGCCGGATCGAGGGCCGACCCGGTTCTCGTTCGGCCGCTACGACAGCGTCTCCCTGGCGCTCTCGCGGGTGATCGCGATCGCCGAGGAGATCGCGCTCTGGGTCGAGGAGCAGGCGGTCGTGGCCGAGTTTCCGGCCGGCTACGAGCCGCGCCCCGGAGACGTTCTCGAGCGCGCCGACGGGCTCCTGTTCGAGGTGATCGCCTTCACCAGCGACAACCGCGGCGTGGAGCTCTGGGGGGTCGACCAGCCGCTGGTGGTCTACGTCCTGCGCGAGGAGCTGATCGGCGAGTTCGTCAAGGTGGTCGAACAGCGGAGCGACCGCTGACGCGCAAGCCGGACCGTGCCCGGATCGCCGGCGGAACGTTCCGCGGCCGCTGGCTGACCGTGCCGCCGGGCGTCCGCCCGACCGGGGCCCGGGTGCGCGAGGCGCTGTTCTCGATCTGGGCGGAGCGGCTGCAGGGCGCCCGCTTTCTCGACCTCTTCGCTGGCAGCGGCGCCGTCGGTCTCGAGGCGCTCGGCCGCGGCGCCGCCGAGGTCGTCCTGGTCGAGTCGGACCGGCGGATCGCCCGGGTGGCGGCAGCGAACGCCGCCCGGCTTGCCACCGGCAGTTTGCGGATCGTGGTCGCGACGCTGCCGGCCGAGCTCGGCGAGCTCGGCGGCCAGCGCTTCGAGCTCGTCTTCGCCGATCCGCCCTATGCCTTCGAGGCCTACGAGCGGCTCATCGCCGGGGTGGCCGAGGTCCTGGCGCCGGGCGGGGCGCTGGCCGTCGAGCACTCGGCGCGGGTCGCCCTGCCGCGCGGCGTCGCCGGGCTCGAGCTGGGCGCCGAGCGCCGTTATGGAGACACCTCGCTGTCGATCTTCGGCGCCCCCTCGGGTGGGGCGGCCCACCCGAAGGCCTAGGCTCTCATCCCGGGCGTGGGCACCGCGACCGCGGGGCGTCCGTCGTCTATTCTGGCCAGAAGAGGTTCGCCCGCGAGATGACTCAGCAGGATCGGGAAGGAAGGTGCTCACGATGGCCACGCCCCAGATCGAAGTGAAGGTCAGCGCCAGTCCGTATGCGTTCGCCAGCCGGGAGGCCTACGGCGTCGCCGCCCTCGAGATGAAGAGCAGCGACCAAGGCACCCTCATCGTCCACGAGAACTTCCTGAAGTATCTCGAGGAGCTGGTGCCGAGCGACGACGAGCGCAAGACGATCCTGCAATCGCTCCTCGGGTATCACCTCGAGAAATACAAGATGCAGACGGACAAGTCACATCCCCTGCACGGCCAGCCGGCGGCCTTCGAAGAGTACTGCAAGGTCAAGTACAAGAAGCTCTTCAGCTACGTCGAGCGGATGGTCGATCGAGTGATCTCGGAGCGGGAATAGCCGCACGCGACATGAATCCAGCGGCCGCCCAGCCAGCTGGCGCACCCGGGCCCGCGTTGACCGTCAAGCACGTTCGGCGGATCGCCGACGCCCTGATGGCGCCGTTCGCCGAGCGGTTGGGCACGGCGCCCGCCGAGGCGAGCCGCTACGTGGACGAGATCGGTCTGGGAGACGAGCTGGACATCAACGGCTTCATCAGGTTCTCGGACGACCACCGGCGCTTCAGCATTCGGATCTACCGGGGCATGCTGGTGTTTCTCCACAAGATGCTGAAGCTCTATCTCAGCAGGATCCACGTGGGCGGCTCCGATGGCCAGATCATCGAGCGACCGAAGGTCTCGGATGCCGAGATGGTCGGCTCGGCGCGGAGGCTGGTAGCGGCCTACTGGAACGGCGAGATCATGGACACCGCGGGCATCGGTCTCGAAAAGCTGACCGAGAATCAGATGCTGCTCGCCGCGCACCTGCTCCACTACGCCGAGTCGTTCATCGTCGGGCACGAGCTGGGGCACGCCCTCGTGGAGCTGCGGCCCGAGTCGGTGGGCCGGGAGATCGGCGCCGCCTTCGCCTACCTGGTGACCGAGCCCAGGGAGTGCATCGTCGAAGCGGGCTTTCCGAGCGACCGGACGGATCGGATTCTGCGCGACTGGTCCAAGGAGATGGTCGCCGATCTGCTCGGCCTGGAGCTCTGTCTCGAGCTGGCGAGCGAGGGCATTCCCCGAGTGCTGGTCTGGAGCGCCGCAGACTGGGTGCTGGCCCTGTTCACCATGCTCGAGCTGTACAAGGCGCGCCAGGACGGCTCGAAAATGGGCTCGGAACGGCACCCCCCGGCTCAGCAGCGCCACCGCTTCCTGCGCCACGTGACCACGGACGACGAGGCTTCAGAGGCCAGACCCGCCGGCCTGGGGCTGAACGAGCAGAGCGACTACATCCTGGCCAGCCTGGAGGAGGCGTCAGGCCAGCCCGGCCCGGAAACGGAACCGATCGCGACGGAACGGCCATGTCGGTAGAGCAGCTGGTCCGCGGCCTGTGGCTCGACGTCGAAGAGTGCGGCGCCTGCGGTGGCGCCCACTCCCTGCCGATCGAGCTGGTGGTCGACCGCGACGTCGACGTCATGGGCATGGTGCGGCCGGCCGTCAAGAAGGTGGAGCACACCCTGGTGTGCCCGGTCGAGCAGGTGCCGATCGTCGTCAAGGTCCCCGTGGACCTCGAGGTGGGCGAGACCCTGGTGGCCACGAGAACGGTGGAGCGGGCGTGAGCGCGCATGGGGCGCCGGAGCGCGGCAGCGAGCAGGGGGGGTCCTCCAGGCAGCGGGATCGGATCAAGGTGGGGTTCGCCCGCCGCGCCTCGGTGCTCGAGGAGGCGCTGCTGGACTTCGGCAAGCGTCTGCTCGAGCGCTCGGTGGAGGAGGGCGTCCAGTTCCACCGCACGATGCTCGGTCTCTCGGCCACTTTCACTACCCTCATGACGCTGGTCCTGGGATCGACCCTGGCGATCGCGCCCGCGGGCGGTGGCCCGTCAGCGGCGCAGGCGGCGGCGCTCGCGCTGCCGGTCTGTCTGATGCTGCTCGCCAGCGTCTGCTTCGCGCTCGGTTACTATCCTCGCCGCTGCCGCATGCAGCTGAGCGTGGCCAGGTCGATCGAGGAGGTCAGGAGCCGACTGATCAGGCTGCGATACCGCTGGGCGGTCGTGGGCGTGACCCTGTTCGTCCTGTCCATCCTCTCGGCCCTGGCCGAGGTGGTGCTCTTGCGGCCCTGACCGGCGCGGAGCTCCGCCCAGCTTCACCGCGAGCCCCGGCAGCTGCCGCACAGCCCGCCGGTCCGGCCGCCCGACTTGCCGGGGGGAGGGCGGGCGCGTGCTAGACTTCATGGCCAACGACGCTGCCAGGAAGCTGATGGGGGCTGGGTCCGGTACCCAGGCCGGCGCCCGGTCTCTTCATTTTTGGAGGGCGCGCCCATGACCGACAACTCCAAGAAGCCTCGTCTCACGCGCCGCGACGTGTTGAAGGGAGCGGCCGGCGCCGCCACGCTGGCCGGCCTCCGGCCGAGGGCGCTCCAAGCCCTGCCCGGGAGCGGCGAAGAGCGCTACGACTGCGCCGTCCTGGGCGCCGGGATCGCCGGCGTCACGGCGGCCCGCGAGCTGCACGAGGCCGGCTTCCGGGTGCTCGTGCTGGAGGGCTCCGGGCGGGTCGGAGGGCGGATGTTCACGATGCGCGACTTCGTCCGCCATCCGCGGCACCGCGCCGAGGCGAGCCGCTATCCTCTGGAGGCGGGCGCCGAGTACGTCCACGTCGGCGATCAGAAGCGCTACGCCGAGTTCTTCGCCGAGCTCGACCGGCACGGCTTCACCCGCCGGGCCTATCCCAAGGTCGAGCGCAACCGTCTCGCCTTTCCCGACTGGAGCAAGAACCCCAAGAAGCTGATCCTGGCGCTGCTGCGGAACACGAACCTGATTCCCACGGTCACCCTGCTGAGCGGCATCGCCGGCTACGACCGGCCCCAGGACATGCCCGCCGGCGCCTACGTGGCGGCCAAGAAATACAAGGGCAAGGGGATCCGGCTGGCGCGCTACACGGTCTCATCGCACACCCCGGGGCTCCTCTTCGACCCGGCCGTGGACGTCTTTCATCCGTTCGGCAGCGGCAGCATCCCGACCTGCAACGTGGCCGGCAACGGCCCGGTCGACACGATCAGTGTCGCGGGCATGAGGGCGGACCGGCTGCCCGACCAGCTGTTCTACGAGCTCTCCGAGTACAAGATGGAGCGCGGCGGCGAGGCCTGCGGCTACGACGCGCTGCCGGCGGCCATCGCCGACCAGCTGCGCGATCCGGCGCGCAATCCGCGCGGCGTCGCCGGCGAGCTGATGCTCGGACAGCGGGTCGTGGACGTCCGGCGGGACGAGGCGGGCCTGGCGATCACCGCCGAGTCCGCCAACGGGGCGGTGCGCACCTTCCTGGCCAGGAGCGCCGTCTGCACGTTCTCGGCCGGCATGCTGAACCCGGTCACCGGCCGCGGCGGGACGATCTTCGGCGAGCTCCTGACCGAAGACAAGCGGCAGGCGCTCGAGAGCATCCGCTTCGGACCGATCACCAAGTTCAGCCTGGAGTTCAACAAGGGCCACTGGGGGTGCAAGTCGAAGATGACGGTCATGAGCCATCCCACCGGCTGCGCCCGCACCTTCTTCTCGGCGTTCCCGGGCCGGCGCAAGGGTCCGCACGTCCTGACCGGCCTGCTCATGAACCAGGACCACGAGATCATCCGCGGCCTCGACGACGAGGCCGCCGTGCGCCACCTGCTGCACGTGCTGCAGAGCGTGCTGGCGCCGCGCAAGCCGGCGTGGCAACCCGAGGACGTCCTGGTGCTCGGCGACGACGGCCGGCCCAACTTCCATCGCCAGGACTGGCAGGCCGACGAGTTCGCCATGGGGGGCAACTCCTACCTCGCCTACCGTCCCGAGGTCGACAGCGCCGGGGTGGCGCGAGTGCGGGGGACTCTCCGCGATCCTCGCCCCAGCCTGCCGCTGTTCTGGGCCGGCGAGGCGACGGCCACGGCCTACAACCCCGACTACCAGCCGCTCTCGGTCCACGGCGCCTACATCAGCGGCTTTGGCGCCGCCCGCGACGTCGCCGAGTACCTACGCCTCGGCGCCTCGGCGGACGCGTTCCGGAGCTTCTACGCGGCCGGCGAGCGGGCCGCCGCGATGCGCCTCCGGGCCGCGCCCCTGCCGCCGCTCACGCTCGTGCTCGACGAGCGCGAGCTCGCCGCCCTGGAGCGCTACGCCGCCGAGCGTGAGGAAGGGGACCTCGAGGGAGCCGCCCGGGAGCTGTGCATGACCGGGCTCTATCTGCAGCGGCACAAGCCCAGGAGCCTCGCGATCAAGGCCCCGCCGAGGCCGGCGGACCGCCCGATCGAGGTCTCCTTCACGCCGGACGAGCAGCGGCGCATCGGCGAGTATGCCGCCCGCTACACGGGCGACGATTCGGCGCTCGCCGCCCGGGCGCTGCTCAAGCGCGGGCTCGAGGCGTCGCGGTAGCGGGATACACCTCCGATCTCTCCGCCGGCTCGCGTGCGCCTGTGAAGGTCCCGGCGGGCGGTCCGGCGCTACAATGTGCGGTAGGAGGCGAGCTTGCAGCACGGACCTTTCGAGCCATCGTATCTACTGCGTGGCCAGGTGGCCCTGCCTGGCGGCGAGGCGGGGGAGCGCTACCTGCACGTCGAGCGCGGGACGATCACCAGCGTCACCGCCGAGCGCCCGGAGGTGCCGGAGGACACTTTCGAGGTCCACACCCGGGAGGGCGACTGGATCTTCCCGGGGCTGCTCGACCTGCACACCCACAGCGACTACAACGTGCTGCCGATCTGGGACTCGGCGATCGGGCCGTTCGACAACCGTTTCGGCTGGCGCGGCGACCCCGTGTACAGGCGGCAGGTGAGCGAGACGAAGTATCGGCTGGTCGATGCCGACGAGCGCAACCAGCTGATCCTCGAGGTGTTCGCCGAGCTCCAGGCGATCGCCGGCGGCACCACCGTGCTCCAGGAGAGCTACGCGCTCGACCGCAACCTGGGCAGCGACGACAGCCTGCTGCTGGTCCGCGATACGGCCGATCCGAGCGACTTGGGCCTGCCGGAGGGCGGCGAGATTCGCTCGGTGGTGGACTTCTTCCGGCCGGACAAGGAGACCGGGGAGCCGTCGCCGGTGTTCGACGACAAGCGCCAGATGACCCGCCTGGCCGCCTACGCCGAGGACCGTGACGCCGGCCGCCTCCTCGCCGTGCTGCCGCATCTGGCCGAGGGCCGCTCCGGCTTCGGCCGCGCGCTCGGCAAGGACCCCTACAGCCGTGCCGAGTTCGAGGCGTTCATGAGCGACCCGGCCCTGGCCGACGCCGGCGCCGTGGCCGCCGTGCCGCTCGCGATCATCCACGGCTCCGGCATCGATCCGTACGATGCCGCGCACCTGCGCTTCCTCAGAGAGCGGCAGATCTCGGTCATCTGGTCGCCGGTCTCCAACCTGCTGCTCTACGGCGACACCCTCGACGTCGAGGCGTACCTCGACGCCGGCATCAATCTGGCCCTGGGCTCCGACTGGAGCCCGAGTGGCTCGAAGCACGTGTGGGACGAGGCCAAGTTCGCGCGCTTCTATCTCGACGCCTTGGGCGCCCAGGTGAGCGACGCCCAGATCTTCCAGATGGTGACCGAGAACGCGGCGCGCTGCCTGGGCAGCGATCGCTTCGGCCGGATCGCGGCCGGAGGCCCGGCCGACTTCTTCGTCGTGCGCAGCCCGATGCCGTCGAAGAGCGGCATGGAGGTGTTCCTGGCGACCACCGACCACCACGTTCACGCCGTGGTGATCGGTGGCCGGCCGGTCTACGGCGACCGTGCGCTGCTCGAGAGCTTCGGCGTCGCCACCCAGCCGCTGCCGCGGGTCGAGGGCACGGCGGCGGCCAACAAGGCGGTCCACCTGCCGCCGGAGCTCGACGTCGACCTGGAGAACGACCTGCAGCGGGTCGAGGACTGGCTCAAGCTGCACGCCGTCCTGCGCAGCAACACCCTGGCGAGCTCAGACGTCCCGTACCAGCGACGCCGGGTCGAGCTCAAGGCCGCGACGGTCAAGTTCGGCTGGTCGGCCCAGCGCTGGCTGCACGAGCGCTGGAAGCAGCAGCAGCGCGGTCAGACGGGCTAGTAGCCGCTGTCGAGCCGCCGCACCCAGTCGAGCAGCGGCCCCGGCAAGGTCCCGAGAACCAGCGTTCCGAACGCCGCCAGGGTCGCCGCCACCCGGCCGGGGTAGTCGATCAGCAGGCCCGTGGGCTCCCGCACTTCCGGCCTCATGTAGAGGGTGTAGACCACCCGCAGGTAGTAGAAGACGCCGATCAGGCTGGTGACGACGATCACCAGGGCGAGCGCCAGCTGGCCGGAGTCGATCGCCTGGACGAAGATCAGGTACTTGCCGATGAAGCCGAGGGTCGGCGGGATGCCGCCGAGGGACAGCATGCAGATCGTCAGGCACACCCCGAGCAGCGGAAAGCGGTAGCCCCAGCCGGCGAGCTCGGAGATCAGGTGCTGCTCGCCGGGCTTCGAGTAGAGCAGGCTGACGACCGTGAAGGCGCCGGCGTTCATCAGGGCGTAGGCCAGCAGGTAGACCACCAGTGGCTCGTACGAGCCCGGGCCGAGGACCACCAGCGGCACCAGCAGGTAGCCCATGTGGGCGATGCCCGAGTAGGCGAGCATGCGCTTGATGTCGCGCTGGGCGAGGGCGACCAGGTTGCCGAGGGCCATCGACAGGACCGCGATGAGCGCGATCAGGTCGCCCCAGCCGGCCCCGCCCCCGGGCATCACCAGCGCCAGCAGCCGCACCAGGACGACGGCGCTCGCCGCCTTGGGGGCGACCGACAGGAAGGCCACGAACGGCGACGGCGCGCCCTGGTAGGCGTCCGGCGCCCAGGCGTGAAACGGCGCCAGGCTCATCTTGAAGGCGAAGCCGCAGATCAGCAGCAGCAGCCCGAGGGCGGCCAGTGGCGAGACCTCGGCGCCGACCAGGTAGGGCCCGATCTCCGAGATCCGGGTGGTGCCCGCTTCGCCGTAGAGGAGCGCGATGCCGTAGAGGATGAACGCGCTGACGAACGCGCCGAGCAGGAAGTACTTGATCGCCGCCTCGGTGCTCACCGAGAGCCGCCGGTGGTAGCCGGCCAGCGAGTAGAGGCAGATCGACAGCAGCTCGAGGGCCACGAACAGCGTCAGCAGCTCGGTCGCGCGCCCCATCAGCAGGACGCCGGTGGCGCACCACAGGAGCAGCGCGTAGTACTCGCCGCCGCCGAGCCCCTCGCGCCGCAGATAGCCGGCCGACGCCAGGACCGCGAGGAAGGTGCTGATCAGGACCACCGAGCCGATCGCGACGGTCAGCAGGCTGCTCTCGAGCAGGCCGCCGAAGCTCAGCCCCGAGGGCGCGGCGGCGAGCAGCTGCCAGCCGGCGAGCAGCGTGCCGAGCGCGCAGAGCGGCGCCAGCAGGCGCTCCGACCGCGGCACGAACGCGTCGAGCAGCAGCACCAGCACGCCGACCCCGGACAGGATCAGCTCCGGGTAGAGGGCGACCAGGTCGGCGGCCGGGATGCGGTAGAGCTCGCCCATCAGAGGCCGGCCTCCGGTGCGGTCCGCTCGACGTTCGGCTCGCGGACCAGGACGGTGCGGCCGAGCGTCGGCGTCTCGACCGCCGGGCTCGATAGCCGCGCCCTATAGCTCGACAGCGCCCATTCGAGGTCGGGCTTGCTCGGCGCCAGGAAGAGCTGTGGCGCGACGCCGATCGCCAGCATCAGGGCGCAGAGCGGCGCCAGGGTCAGGATCTCGCGTGGCGACAGGTCGTCGACCACGCGGTTCTCTTCCCGGGTGATCGGCCCCCACAGGCACTCGTGCAGCGCCTTGAGCAGGTAGACCGCGGCCAGCACGACGCCGAAGGTCGCCACGATCACCGCCGCCACCAGCCCGCTGCGGTAGCTGCCGACGAGAATCAGGAACTCGCCCACGAAGCCGTTGAGGCCCGGCAGGCCGACCGAGGCGAGGGTCGAGAAGACCAGGAAGAACGCGAACCAGGGCATCGTCTTGGCCAGGCCGCCGAAGTCGGCGAACTGCTTGGTGTGCAGGCGGTCGTAGAGCATGCCGACGAGCAGGAAGAGGGCGCCGGTCGACAGGCCGTGGTTGACCATCTGGATCAGTGCTCCCTGCCAGGCGAGCAGGTCGAACGCCGCCAGCCCGAGCACCACGAAACCGAGGTGGGCGACCGACGAGTAGGCCACCAGCTTCTTGAAGTCGTCCTGCACCCAGGCGACCAGGGCGCCGTAGATGATGCCGATCAGGCTCAGCGCGACCAGCAGCGGGGTGAACTGCTCGGCCGCGTGCGGGAAGTAGGGGAGCGCGAAGCGGAGCAGGCCGTAGGTGCCGAGCTTGAGCAGCACCCCGGCCAGGATCACCGAGCCGCCGGTGGGCGCCTCGACGTGGGCGTCGGGCAGCCAGGTGTGGAGCGGAAAGAGCGGCACCTTGATGGCGAAGGCGAGCGCGAAGGCGCCGAACAGCCAGACCTGCTGGCTCATCGGCAGCTCGAGCGCCATCAGGGCGACGTAGCCGAACGACCACTCGCCGGCGAGCCCCTGGTAGGTCCACGCCATCCAGACGATCGCCAGCAGCATGAGCAGGCTGCCGGCCATGGTGTAGAGGAAGAACTTGACCGCCGCGTAGATCCGCCGCTCGCCGCCCCAGATGCCGATGACCAGATACATCGGCACCAGCATGATCTCCCAGAAGATGTAGAACAGGAAGAGGTCGAAGGCCACCAGGGCGCCGAGGATGCCGGTGGTGAGCAGGAACATCGAGATCGCGTAGCCCTTCCAGTTGCGCTCGATGCCGCGCCACGAGGCGAGCAGGATGATCGGCAGCAGCAGCGAGGTCAGGACCACGAGCGGCATCGAGATGCCGTCCATGCGCAGGTCGTAGTGGACCCCGAAGCGGGCGATCCAGGAGATCGGCGCGCCGTCCGAGCCGACGTCGCGCAGGGTCTGGAAACCGCCGCCGGTGAGCCCGCCGGCGACCAGCACCAGGGTGATCGCGAGCTGCACGAGCGACGCCGAGAAGGCGAACAGCTTGATCTGCCGCTCGGCCTCCTTGGGAAACAGCAGCAGCGGCACGCACACCAGCGCCGGAAAGAAGACCATCCGGGTGAGCGAGCTCGAGATCAGGAGCCCCAGGAAATCGCCCATTGGTTGCACTAGCGCACCACCAGGAAGAAGAGCGCCAGCAGGCCGGCGAAGAAGTAGAGCAGGTAGTTGCGGACGTTGCCGGTGGTGGTGAAGCGGATGAGATCGCCGCTCAGCCGGGCGAGGAACGGTCCGGTGTGGACCGCGCCCTCGACCAGCACGCCGTCGACGAAGCTCCGGCAGACGCGCGACAGCGCCCCGAGCGGTCGGACCACGATCCGGTCGTAGAGCTCATCGACCCGGTACTTCTCGAGCACCAGGTTGTGGAGGGCGGGCGCCTTGGCGGCCCAGGCCTCGCCGCCTTCGAGTCCGCGGGTCTTCCAGATCGAGCGGGCGATCAGGATGCCGGCCGCCGCCACCGCCACCGAGATCGCCATCAGCAGCAGCTCGACCGTGACGCTCGCGTGGTGGCCGTGGGCGTCGTGGCCGACGTCGGCGATCACCGGATGCAGGAAGTGCCCGAAGACGTTCCAGTCGAGCTCACCCAGCTTCGGAATGCCCACGAAGCCGGTC
>JBFGLX010000102.1:0-10772 GCA_041575955.1 Thermoanaerobaculia bacterium | reverse complement strand
CTCGCCCTGGTGGTGCTGGTGCTGGCGCTCTTCCTCAAGCTGCGGCTGGCGGGCTGGGTGTCGCTCGGCATCCCGATCTCCTTTTTGGGCGCGATCGCCCTGATGCCGTTCCTGGACGTGTCGATCAACCTGATCTCGCTATTCGCCTTCATCGTCGTGCTGGGCATCGTGGTCGACGACGCGATCATCGTCGGAGAGAACATCTATACCCACTACCTGCGCGGCGAGGAGGGGCTCGAGGCGGCGGTGAACGGCACCCGCGAGGTGCTGGTGCCGGTG
Organism: Thermoanaerobaculia bacterium; assembly: GCA_041575955.1. Lineage (GTDB taxonomy): Bacteria > Acidobacteriota > Thermoanaerobaculia > Multivoradales > JAHEKO01 > JAHEKO01. The sequence goes on along the minus strand of JBFGLX010000102.1, from coordinate 10,493 downwards.
GTGTTCGCGGTTCTGACCGGGGTCGCGGCGTTCGCGCCCCTGCTCACGGTCACCGGCACCATCGGCAAGATCATGCGCGTCATCCCGCTGATCGTCATCCCTACCCTGCTGTTCTCGCTGGTCGAGTCGCTCTGGATCCTGCCCAACCACCTGTCGCACCTGCGCCACGACCGCGACGACAAGACGCCGACCGGGATCAGCCGCCACTGGTATCGCTTGCAGGACGCCGTCGCCCGGGGCCTCGAGGCCGTCATCCGGCGCGGCTACCGGCCGCTGCTCGAGCGCGCGCTCGCCTGGCGCTACCTGACCGTGGCGTCGATGCTGGCGCTGCTGCTGATCACCGCCGGCATGGTCGGCGGCGGCTGGGTGCGCTTCAACTTCATGCCGGCGATCGAGGCCAACAACACCGCCGGCTACCTGACCATGCCGCAGGGGACGCCGGCGGCCGACACGGCGCGGGCGCTGGCGCGGATGGAGGAAGCGGCGCGCGAGCTCGCCGCCGAGCTCGACCACGAGTTCGGCAACCGGCCGGTGCGGCACTTCATGACCACGGTCGGCGACCAGCCGTTCCGCACCGCCGGCGGCCCGGGGGCGCTGACCGTCTCGGCCGACAGCTCGGCCGGGCACGTCGGCGAGGTCAATCTCGAGCTGGCGCCGGCCGAAGAGCGCGCCATCGGCAGCAACGAGATCGCCCAGCGCTGGCGCGAGAAGGTCGGGGCGATCCCGGACGCGGTCGAGCTGACCTACACGGCGTCGCTGTTCTCGTCGGGCAAGGCGATCGACGTCGAGCTCTCGGGGCCCGACGTCGAGCGGCTGCGCGCGTTCGCGCTGGCGCTCAAGGACGAGCTGCGCTCCTATCCGGGCGTCCAGGACCTGTCCGACAGCTTCCGGGCCGGCAAGAAGGAGCTCGAGCTGCGGATCACCCCCGAGGCCGAGGCGGCCGGCCTCACCCAGGCGGAGCTCGCCCGGCAGGTGCGGCAGGCGTTCTACGGCGAGGAGGCGCAGCGCATCCAGCGCGGCCGCGACGACGTCAAGGTCATGGTGCGGCTGCCCGAGGAGCGGCGGCGGTCGATGCTCGCCGTCGACGAGCTCCGTCTGCGCACGCCCGACGGCAGCGAGATCCCGTTCGCCACCGCCGCCACCGCCGAGCTGAGCCGCGGCCCGGCCTCGATCCAGCGCACCCACCGGCGGCGGGTGGTGAACGTCACGGCCGACGTCGATCTCAACCGCGGCAACGCCAACGAGATCCTCGCCGACCTCGAGGCCAGCGTGCTCCCCCGCCTGATGGCCGACTATCCGGGAGTGCGCTACTCGCTCGAGGGCGAGCGGCAGGAGCAGCGCGAGACCATGATCGGGCTGGCCAAGGGCTTCGCGGTCGCCCTGCTGGCGGTGCCGTTCAAGTCATACTTCCAGCCGTTGATCGTGATGAGCGCGATTCCCTTCGGCCTCATCGGCGCGATCTGGGGCCACCTGTTCATGGGCATCAACCTGGCGATCCTGTCGATGTTCGGCATCGTCGCCCTGACCGGCGTGGTGGTCAACGACAGCCTGGTCATGGTCGACTTCATCAACCGCTCGCGGCGCGCCGGCGGCCCCCTCGCGGTCGCGATTCGAGCCGCCGGCACCGCGCGCTTCCGGCCGATCCTGCTGACCTCGCTGACCACCTTCGCCGGGCTGTCGCCGCTGCTGCTCGAGAAGAGCCTCCAGGCCCAGTTCCTGGTGCCGATGGCGATCTCGCTGGCGTTCGGCGTGCTGTTCGCGACCGTGATCACGCTGCTCCTGGTGCCGGCGGTCTACGCCATCCAGGAGGACGTCCGCGGGCTCTTCGCGCGACTCCTCTCCAGGGACGGGCGCGTCGGCGCCGACGGGCTGGCGGTACCCGAATGACGACCCTCAAGCGACGCCCGCTGGACACGCTCCGTGACGTGGACGGCCTGCTCGAGGCCCACCTGCGCGACGCGCGGATGGCCGGCGCGCCGTTGGCGAATCTCGCCGCCGCGATGGCCATCGAGTACTCGGGCGCCGATCGCGGGGCGCTGCTGATCGACGGCGCCGAGGGACTCGAGGCGGTCATCGCGCTCGAGAGCGACCTCTCCCGCAGCGGCGAGCGAGCCGCCGGCTACGACCTCGAGCTGATCGCCACGGCACGCGCTGGCCTGCGCACCGCCGCGCGCCCCGGGCGCATCGCCGCGCCCGTGCTGCTCGACCAGCGCGTCGCCTCGATCCTCTACCTGGAGGGCGAGCCGGACAACCTCGGGGAGGATGCGGTCGAGCTCGCCGACGGCGTGGCGAGGCGCATCGCCGCTCTGCTGCGCAGCGCGGCCCTGGTGGAGGAGCTCGCGCGCCGGACGCAGAACGTCTCGACCCTGGAGGCCCTCGGCGCCTGCTTCGCGGCCGGCGAGCTCCGGCAGGAGCACCTCGACCGAGCGATCGACGGCGCGCTCGGGGCGACCCGCAGCGACGAAGCGATGCTGACGCTCTTCGAGGCGCCGGCGGGGACGCCCCGGTCCACCGTGCGAGGCGGCGGCGCGGCCGAGCTGCAGGCGATGGAAGAGCGCTGGAGCGAGGCGATCGCCCGCGGTCCGGCGGCCGACCTGGGGGCGTCGGTCGAGGGCCCGTGCATCGTCGAGCCCTTCTGGGCCGACCTCTTGCCGACCGCGGGCGCCCGCCGGCGAGCGGTGGGCTTCTTGGCCCTTCGGCGCCGCGAAGGACGGCCGGCCTACGAAGACGCCGATCGGACCTTCTGCCGCGCCGTGGCGCATCTGATCTCGGGCGGTTTGGCGCGCATGGAGTACTTCACCCGGGCCGCCGAGGACCCGTTGACCGAGACCGGCTCCCGGCTCGCCCTCCAGCTCGGGCTGGCGGAGGCCGAGTCCAACGCCCGGGAGACCGGCCGGGCGTTCTCGCTGATCCTGCTGGACGTCGACCGGTTCAAGGAGATCAACGACCGCTGGGGGCACCTCGCCGGCGACGAGGTCCTGCGGGGGCTGGCGACGGTGCTGCGCTCGCGCCTGCGCGGCACCGACTCGGTGGCCCGTTACGGCGGCGACGAGTTCGTCCTGATCCTGCCCCAGACCGACGCCGAGCAGGCCGCGTCGCTGGGCGAGGAGCTGCGCGCGCTGATCGGCCGGCAGACCTTCACCGACCGGCGCATCGAGATCACCGTCTCGATCGGCGTCGCCACCTCCTCCGACGAGACCGCGCAGCTGCAGCGAGTCCTCGACGCCGCCGACCGGGCGCTCTACCGCTCGAAATCGCGGGGCCGCAACCGGCTCACCCACGTCGACGAGCCGGTCGGAGACGGGTAGCCCCGACTCTCGTTCCAGCGAACCGGTTGCCTCGCCCGGGGCGAGCGGATTACTCTCGGCGGCAGTGGACAGCTACCTTCATCTGCTCCGTCACGTCCTCGAGCGCGGCGTGCGCAGGACCGATCGCACCGGCACCGGCACGCTGGCCGTCTTCGGCCACCAGATGCGCTTCGACCTGCGCGAGGGCTTTCCGCTTCTGACCACCAAGAAGCTGCATCTCAAGTCGATCGTCCACGAGCTCCTCTGGTTCCTCTCGGGCGACAGCAACGTCCGCTATCTCCAGGAGAACAAGGTCCGGATCTGGAACGAGTGGGCCGACGACGACGGCGAGCTCGGCCCGATCTACGGCGTCCAGTGGCGCCGGTGGCCGACCGCCGACGGCGGCCACGTCGATCAGATCGCGCGGGTCGTGGAGGACCTCCGCAACGACCCCTACTCGCGGCGCCACATCGTCAGCGCCTGGAACGTGGGCGAGCTGGATCGCATGGCGCTGCCGCCCTGTCACGCGCTATTTCAGTTCTACGTCGCCGACGGCGAGCTCTCCTGCCAGCTCTACCAGCGCTCGGCCGACGTGTTCCTCGGCGTGCCGTTCAACATCGCGTCCTACTCGCTGCTGACCTTGATGATGGCCCAGGCGTGCGAGCTGCGGCCGGCCGAGTTCGTGCTCACCCTCGGCGACGCGCACCTCTATCTGAACCACCTCGAGCAGGCGCGCCGCCAGCTCGAGCGCCGGCCGCGGCCGCTTCCGACCATGGTCCTCAATCCCGAGGTGAGCTCGATCTTCGACTTCGAGTACGACGACTTCCGGCTCGAGAACTACGACCCGCACCCCCACATCAAGGCGCCGATCGCGGTATGAGGCTGTCGATCATCGCCGCGGTGGCCGACAACGGCGTCATCGGCCGCGGCAACGATCTCCCCTGGCACCTGCCGGCCGATCTCAAGCGCTTCAAGCGGACGACTCTCGGACACCATCTGCTGATGGGACGCAAGACGTTCGAGTCGATCGGACGGGCGCTGCCCGGCCGGACGACGATCGTGATCTCGCGGGGCGCGCCGAAGGTACCGGAAGGCGTGCTGGTGGCGGGCTCGCTGGGCGCGGCGGTCGAGCTGGCCCGGGCGGCTGGCGACGACGAGGCGTTCGTCGCCGGCGGCGCCGAAATTTTCCTCGCCGCCCTCGAGCGGGCGGACCGGATCTACCTCACCCGGGTGCGCGGCGACGTCACCGGCGACCGCTATTTTCCGGAGCTCGAGCTCGAGGGCTGGGATCTGGTCTCGAGCGAGAGGCATCCCGCCGACGAGCGCCACGCCTACCCGCTCGAGTTCGAGTGCTACGAGCGAAGGTCGGTCCGCTAAAGAAAGACCTTCGCGAGCTCGAGGCGCAGGTCGTCGAACAGGTAATTCTGCCATGTTCTCACGGTCCTTCCGGCGACATCGGAGAGCGGCCACCACACCTGGCGTCTACACTTGGCAAGGTGAACGATGAGCGTTGATCCAGCCGGCCTGCCGATCGAAGCCATCCTCGCGGCGCCGCCGAAAGCCCCGCCACCCGCGGGTGAAACTCTCGGGCACTCGCGCGACGGGCGGCCGATCGCCGGCTTCCGATTCGGCGACGGCGACGCGCACGTCAGCCTGATCGGCGGCTGCCACGCCGACGAGCCGGTCGGCCCGGCGATGCTGCGGCGGCTCTGTGCCTGCCTCGGCGCGCTCGACTCCGGAGATCCGCTGCTGACGGCCTACAGCTGGTACATCGTCCCGCACGCCAACCCGGACGGCGAGCGGCGCAACACGGCGTGGAGCGAGACGACCGTCGGCTGCCGCGACCACGCCGGCGCGCCCGACCGCGGCTACGACCTGCCCACCTACGTGCGCGAGGTGACCCGAGAGCTGCCGGGAGACGACGTCGAGTTCGGCTTCCCGCGCGACCCCGACGATCTCGACGCGCGGCCCGAGAACCTGGCGGTGGCCGGCTTCCTGCGCCGCGGCGCGCCGTTCGCGCTCCACGGCAGCTTCCACGGCATGGACTTCGCGCCCGGGCCGTGGTTCCTGACCGAGCCCGCCTGGACCGATCGAACCGAAGCCTTGCGCGACAACCTGCGCCGGCGCGTGCGAGCGCTCGGCTACCGGCTGTACGACGTCGACCGCAAGGGCGAGAAGGGGTTCTTCCGGATCGACGAGGGCTTCACCACCCGGCCCGACTCGGAGGCGATGCGGAAGTTCTTTCGCGAGCGCGGCGACGACCGCACCGCCGAGCTGTTCAGACCGAGCTCGATGGAGCTCGTCCGTGGCCTCGGCGGCGATCCGTTCACCTTCGTCTCGGAGATGCCGCTCTTCCTGCTCGGTCCCGACCACGAGCTTCCGGCCTCACCCAAGGGCCCCGAAGAGCGCCTCCGGTTCCACCGATGGGTCGAGCGCCTCGCCGACCAGCACGGCAGGGACGGGGCGCGACGCGAAGCCGAGCGGCTGGGTCTCTCCCCCATGCCGATCCGCGACCAGATGAGGCTACAGCTCGCCTTCCTGGAAGAAGGCCTGGCTGCCATCAGCGCCTCGGTTTCCCCGTACGCGGGGCCGTCGAAGAGCGGATCGTCCAGATGGGAGCTGGGTGACGGCGACCCCGAGCTCAGCGGCCCTTGACGCGCCTGAGCTTGGGCAGGGCCGCCAGAGCCCGCCAGTCCCGGGGATCGACCGACAGCACCGCGCCGGGGTGGCTGAAAGAGTAGCTGGCGCCGGTGCCGGGACCGATGGCCGTCAGCCGTGTGCGGCCTTCGTAGCGGATGGTGACGCGCTGCCTGTCTCCGGCCCCAGCGGCCGCCCGCACCAGCGGATCGCCTCTTTGGCGCAGCCGTGCTCGCCGCCCGCCGCAACAGCCCATCGCCTACTCCGGCTCCTCGTAGAACTCGACCGCTTCCGGCTCTTGCCGCTGGGTCGCACGCTCGAGCAGGCAGGCGGCGCCGGAGAGCGCCGGCCATAGCAGCCAGCGCTCACCGACCGTCTCTCCGATCAGGAGGGCAAAGGGGATCGCCACCCACACGCTCAGACAGTGGAAGCAATCGAGCAGCCTGCCCAGGACGCCGTCGTCGACCGCCTCGCGCAGACGGGCGAGAAGGTCGAAGGGGCCGTCCTCGGCGTGCAGCAGATGGGTGATCCGCCACACGGCGAGGACGGCTAGCAGCAACCAGTAGAAGCTCGTATCACTCCCCGATCACGCCGACGCCTCCAGGCAGAAGCCCACGTCGAAGATGCGCCTCCAGCCGAGTTGGCGGCTGTTGACGATCGTCCGGTCGCGCGCCCAGAGCCGGATCACGTAGCCGCACGGCTCCATGCCGGCGGTGTCGAGGGTCCAGGTGCCCAGCTCGCCGTTGGTGCTCACCGCGGGGAACGTCTTGCCCGACGGAACGGTGGCCGCCCCGGCGGCCGGCCCGTCGGGAATCACGTCCAGCGAGAAGGCTCCGAAATGCTGGTTCGGAGAGGTAATGCCTGGATCGTGCACCTCGTACTCGCCCTCGATGATCGAGCCGACGGGGAACTTGCCGCAGTCCTCCGCCTCGATCACCGCGCCGTTGAAGGTGGCGCCGGTGATCTCCAGCCGGATCGCCGCATTGGGGTCGCCAGGATCGGGCGGTGGCGCCGACGGGCGCGTGTTGTCGAGCCGTACCTTGATCGTCTGCAGGCCGGGGAAAACGAGGCCGGTGGCGGGGTCCTTGGCCGTGATGCGGATCTTCCAGAGGCCTTCCATCGAGGCGTCGGTGACCCAGCGCGCCAGGACGTCCTGCACCAGGAAGCGCTGGCTGAGGCCCTTGAAGTCTTCGAGGTACTCGTACCAGCCGTCGCCGAGTCCGTCGAGATCGTCGTTGGCGACCAGGGTCTGATCGCAGACCCACTCGCCCACGTCGCACTGCTGCGGGATCCCGGCGAACCACTCGGTGATCTTGACCCCCACGTTGTTGGTCAGCGGATGCCAGTCGTTTACGCCGTCGGGGCTGACCTCGACCTTGTACTTGAAACTGGCCTGACCGCCGCCGAACGAGTCGGGTGGGTCGCCGATCCGTCCGGTGATCGCAACCTGGCCGCCGAACGGGCTCTGGTTGGCCGAGATGCCGGTGATGATGCCCGATCCGGTGGCCAGCCCGTTCGCCTGGTCGATGTCGTCGACGCCGATGTCGCCGACGCTCTCGATCAGCGGGATGTGGCCCACGAGCTCGCCGGGGTAGATGTGGATCCGGCACTCCTCGCGATTGCCCCAGGTCGGCACCCAGTCGGGGTTGGCGGGCGGCGGCGGCGTCTCCCAGGAGAGAATCGCACGCAGGCGCACCACCCTGGGCCCGATCTGGCACGGGATCTGGTGCTTTGAAAGATCCACCGGCAGGAAGACGGCGTAGTCGACGCCGTTCGCCGGAATCGTGCTCAGGTCGTGCACCGGGACGGTGGCTGTACCCAGGTAGGTGTAGCCCATACCGTCTTGGAAGTCGGCCCAGAAGGCCACGTACTCGGTCGAGCCGTCGCTGCACAGACTCCCCGAGTAACCCGAGTTCTTCTTCACCCGGATCACGCCCTCGAGCACCGGCAGCTGCGGTCGCAGTCCGATACAGCTCAACTCCTCGAACGAGGTATCGCCGTCGACCGGCGTTATGACGATCTTGTCGATAATCGACGCGATTTCGGCCTGCTTGAGGCCCTGGAACACGAGCTCGCTCGCGCTCGAGTCGAAGAGCATCTCGCCCGAGGTCTGCTGCGAGATCAGCTGCATCGCCTCGGGGAAGGCGAAGCGGTGGACCGGGACTTTCGCGCCCTTGTAAAGCTCCTTCTTCATCGCCACCGTTATCGGCGCCTTGGGGATGGGCGCGATCTTCGTCATCGGGTCGAGCGCCGAGAGCACCGGCCCGATCGGATCGGGCAGCTCGAACTCCTGCGGCTCCAGAGCCTCGAACAGGTCTTTGACGAGTATGAACGTCCGCGGCCGGATCACCACCTCGGTGTCCTGCCGCTCGCCCCAGACCGGCATGTAGTTCGGCGTGTTCGCGGGTGGCGCCACGTTCCACGACAGGATCGCTCGCACCTTGACGATGTTCTCGCTGAAGCAGAACTTCACCGCCGGGTTGAAGTCGAGGTAGACGGCGTAGCAGAGCGGCTTGAAGCCGGCGATGTCGAAGACCTGAACGTTGGTCACACCGACGTCGTGCCAGGTGCCGTCGTCGTAGAGGTCGACGTAGAAGCGCACGTACTCGCGGGATCCGGCGCTGCACACGTCACCGCCGTATCCATTGTTGAGATGCACCCGCACGATCGCTTCGAGCCGGTCATATGGCGGGCTCAGCCCAACGCAGGCCAGATCCTCGTAGGCCTTGTTGGACACCATGATCTTGACCGGCTTGAGCTTGCTTTTTTCGAGGTTGCCGAAGTAGTTGGCGTTCTTTGCCAGCAAGGCGCGGAAATTGCTCCGCACCGTCGGCGGCTTCGGGACGAAGACCGGGTCCTTGATGACGTCGTCGATGATCTTGCCGAACTCCGCCAGCCCGATGCCGGTCGTCTCGATCAGCTGCGCGGTGCTGCGGAAAACACCGCCACTCAGCGACCGGGCGTGCCAGATCGCCTCCGCCTGGGAGGCTCGGCTCCGCGGCAGCTTCAGCAGGCCGCGCAACTCTTCGGGGGTCTGTGCCTGGTTCAGGACGGTCAGCATCACCTGCTCGCGCTGCACAACCGGGGCGTCTGGCTTGCTCTTGACCTGGACCGCCTTCTTCTTCGGGGTCGCCTTGCGCTTCTTCTTCTCGGCCATCGTCTTTCCTCCCCTCTCGGTGTTGTGGGCGGTGCCTGCCGTACCCTTTTGAGTGGGACTTACGGTCTGATGATCGCGCCGGGGTCTCGCTCAAAGCCATATGTCTATAGGTAGTCGTCGCACAGCCTGAAAGGGCGGGAGGCGTCGTCGGCCTGATCGGCTGAGCGCGGACCTCTCGAAGGGCGCCGAGTCCTCGAGCTGGCTGGCATTCCGCCCTCGGACGGGTATCATCGCCGCGTGCGATTCGCCGCGACCGCCGCCGTTCTCCTGACCCTCACGAGCCCCCGCCCCGCCATGCCCACCGAGCCGAGCGACACGATCGACTCCCTCGCCGAAACCTACGTGCGGCTGGTCCTCGCCCTGGGCGAGCACGACGCCGACATGGTGGACGCCTACATCGGTCCGCCCGAGTGGCGCGAGGCGGCCAAGGCCGAGCGGGCGACGCTCGCCGAGATCGACCGGCGGGCGGTCGACGCGGCCGCGCGGCTGGAGACACTCGACGGGGAAGCGTCCGACGAACCGAGCCGGCTGCGCTTCCTCCATCTGCAGAAGAGCTACGGCTCGCTCCGGGCGCGGATCGCGATGCTCGCGGGCGAGCGCCTGAGCTTCGACCAGGAGTCGCTGGCGCTCTACGACGCGATCGCCCCCACGCGCGGCGCCGAGCACTACCAGGAGGTTCTCGATCGGCTCGACAAGGCGCTGCCCGGGAAGGGCTCGGTGCTCGATCGCTACGAGGCGTTCCGGAGCCGCTTCATCGTGCCGCGTGAGAAGCTCGACGCGGTGCTCGGGGCCGCGATCGACGCCTGCCGCGAGCGCACCCGCCGCTACGTCGAGCTACCGGAGAGCGAGAGCTTCACGGTCGAGTACGTGACCGACAAGTCGTGGAGTGGCTACAACTGGTACCAGGGCGGCTACAAGAGCCTGATCCAGATCAACGTCGACCTGCCGGTCTACGTCGACCGGATCCTGGACCTCGCCTGCCACGAGGGCTACCCCGGCCATCACGTCTACAGCATCCTGGTCGAGCGCGACCTGGTCCGGAAGCGGGGCTGGACGGAGTTCGCGATCTATCCCCTGTTCAGCCCGCGCTCGCTGATCGCCGAGGGCTCGGCCAACTACGGCATCGACGTGGCCTTTCCCGAGGGCGAGCGGGTGAAGTTCGAGCGCTCGACGCTCTTCCCGCTGGCCGGGCTCGACCCCGCGCGCGCGGGCGACTACCTCGCGATCCAGAAGCTCGCCGCCGAGCTCGCCTACGCCGGCAACGAGGCCGCCCGCCGCTACCTCGACGGCGAGATGAGCGCCCGCAAGGCGGCCAAGTGGCTGGCGACCTACTCGCTCATGTCGCGCCAGCGCGCCGAGCAGCGGGTGCGCTTCATCGACCAGTACCGGAGCTACGTCATCAACTACAACCT
>JBFGLX010000101.1:0-10773 GCA_041575955.1 Thermoanaerobaculia bacterium | reverse complement strand
GCCGCGCCGAGCTGCCGGCGGACGACCCGGGCCGGCGCTGGTTTCTCCACCGCGCGGGCGACCTCTGGCCGAGCCTCGCCGCCTACCTCGGTTCGAGCCTCTCGGACGACGCCTGGAGCGCCGCGGGCGCCGCCCTGGTCGAGCTGGCCCGATTGGAGGGCGCGGCCATATTCGCTCCCCGGCCGCTGCTCGACGGCCACGAGATCGCCGAGATCCTCGGCCTCGCCCCCGGGCCGCGGCTCGGCGAACTCGCCGCCGGCCTGCGACGGGCCCAGATCGAGGGCCGTGTAGCGAGCCGCGAAGCGGCCGTCGACTGGCTCGAGCGCGCGGCAGCCTCCGACGCCTGACCTGGTCGGGCTAACTCGCTTGCAAGAGCTTCTGGTTGAGCTGCCGGATGCGCTCGCTGAGCTTGTCGATCTTCTCCTGCGCTTCGGAGCGCAGGCGCTCGTACTCGGCCTTCATCTTCTCGCGCTGCTTGGCGGTGTCCTCGAACGTGGCCCGCAGCTCGGTGAGCTGACGCTCCTGGTCCCCGATCCGCTCCTCCAGCGCCGCGATCGTCTCGTCCTTCTCGCCCATGCGGAGGCGGTTCTTCTCCTCCTGCTCTTCGTAGAGCTTGCGGATCTCCATCAGCTCCAGGATCTGAGAGAAGTCGGATGCTGCTGACATATCGTCCCTTTCTTCGATCTCGGGGAACATTCGGCGGAGCTTGAGCGACAGGTCTTCCGGGTCCGGCGACTGGTGCATCGCCTCGCGGTACGAGATGGCGTCGTGCACCAGGAGCGCGAGCAGCGACTGGTTGAGCGACTGCATGCCGTAGTAAGCGACCGAGCCCTCGATCTCCTCGAGCAGCTCCTTGGTCTCGCCGCGCGCAATCAGCGTCGACACCCGCGGGCTGCCGCGCAGAATCTCGAGCACCGGGACCAGGCCGCTCTCGTCCTTCTTCTGGACCAGCTTCATCGACACCACCCCCTGCAGCACCTGCGAGAGCTGCTGGCGGATCTGGTTCTGCAGGTTGCCGGGGAAGTGATCGAGAATGCGGTCGACGGTCTGGGAGGCGCTGTTGGTGTGCAGGGTGGAAAAGACCAGGTGGCCGGTCTCGGCGGCCGTGATCACGGTGCTCACGGTCTCGGCGTCGCGCATCTCCCCGACCATGATGACGTCCGGGTCCTGACGCATCGCGTTGCGCAGGGCGTCGGCGAACGTCGGCGTGTCGGTGCCGATCTCGCGCTGCGACACGGTCGCGACGTCGTCGGAGAAGAGAAACTCGATCGGATCCTCGACGGTGATGATGTGCACCGGCCGGCGGGCCTTGATCGACCGCAGAATGGTCGCCAGGGTGGTCGACTTGCCGCTGCCGGTCGGACCGGTCACCAGCACCAGGCCGTTGTTCAGATTGGTGAACTGGTCGAGGACGCTGGGCAGGCCGAGCTGGTCGTAGCCCGGCACGTCGAACGGGATCCGCCGGAAGGCCGCCGCCAGCGTGCCCCGCTGAACGTAGATGTTGCCCCGGAACCGGCAGAGCCCATGGACGCCATAGCCGAGATCCACCGCCATCCGCTCCTCGAGCTGGGTCTTCTGCTTGGGCGTGATGATGGCGTGCACCATCTGCTCGATCTCCGCCGGCTTGAGCGGCGCCAGCTCGAGCGGCATCAGCTTGCCGTGGACGCGCAGAAGCGGCGGTCGCTTCGGCTTCAGGTGAAGGTCCGAAGCGCCCTTCTCGGTCATCAGGCGCAGCAGCTGGTCGAGCTCCATCGACCCTGCGATTCTCCCGAGCCGGCCGCGCGACCGCAGTTGAATCGGTTACACAGGGCGGAGCGGGATCGAGGGAGAGAGGGGCGATCCGATGAAGCCTAGCGGCTGAAGGTGAAGTTCTGCAGCCGCCTGGCGAGCACGTTGGAACCGAAGCCCCAGAGGAAGAGCGGGGCGTAGTCGTCGATCAGGGCCGCTCCGAAGGTGCTGTTCTCGGGGCCGCTATAGAACGTGAACAGCCCCAGAGCGATCAGCGCCAACAGGAGAAGCAGCGTCGCCGCGGGCTGGAAGTAGAGGTACCGGACCCTCATGCTCGCGACTCGCGTGCCGGCGATCCAGGACATGATCCAGGCCAACCTCCATTCGACTCGCCGAACCTCGCCTGCCTCCGCTTCCCTGCCTTTCGCCTGGCGCGCGTCCCGAGCCACGGGAGGGGCCGGCGCGGAGATCTGGGCGAGCTTCTGCTCGGCTTCGTCGAGCTTCCCTTCCTGGACCAGCTTGCGCGCCTCGGCGATCTGCTCGCGAGCTCCCGCGCTTGGCTGTCGCCGGTAGAGCCGGTCCAGCTCGCGGAAGAGGCGCACCTGCCGCTCGAGCACCGAGATCGCGTCGCCGATGGCGTCGTTGGCGACCGACGGATCGTCGAGCTGCAAGCGAATCATCACCATGCGCGCCTCGCAGAAGAGCCGCGGCCGGCTGTCCGTCTCCAACTCCTTCACGCCCTCGCCCAGGTCGACCCAGCGTTCCATGAGCTTGAGACGGGCCTGCGCCTCCGGCGTGCCGATCTGCTGGTTCAAGCGCCCGGCCACGATGCCCAGCGCGATCAGAACGATCGGCCACAGCACCCCCGCGCGCACGTTGACGGCGGTCGTGACCAGGGTCTCGGTCCGGTTGCGGGTCACGCCCCGCTCGTCCTGCTTGTCACGCCATGGCTCTTCGTCGCGCGGCGTGGCGAGAAACGCCAGGCTGCCTTCATAGCTCCCCGGCCGGAGCTCGCCGGTCGCGACGTCGAGCACGTAGCGACCGGTCGCGCCGACGCCCAGATCCTCTCCCTGGCCGGCCGCCGGGCGCAGCGCGAAGAGCGGCCAGCTCGCCTCCTTCTCGTTGCGCCGCAGCCGCACCTGGGGCTCGATCGCGACCGGGGCCAGCGAGTCGTTGCGGATCTCGACCGGCCATGCCGAGATCGCGGTCGCGTCCGGCAGGATCGCCTCGGCGAGCCAGCAGCCCAGCCACCGGCACTTGACCAGATTGAGCTCCAGATCGCTCTGGAGAGCGGCGACCCGGGGCCTGGTGCGCACGTCGATCTCGACCTCGAGCTTCCGGGCGGCGACCACCTCCGCGCCCGATTTGGCCATCAGGCAGATTGTCGCGGCGTGCCGCCCGGGCCACTCGACGTCCTCGACCGTCAGCAGGACGGTCGCGGGCTTGCCGTCCTCGAGCGCCATGTCCTCGTTTGGGAGCTTCAGGCCGTCGATCTCCGGCGCCACCCGGAGTCGCCTGAGCTCGAGCGTGGCGGCGCCCTTCTCCTTGTCGAGCGTGACCTCGAAATCGAGCTCGACCTGGTCGATCGGGTCGTGCTCGATCATCCGGATCGCCCGCGGCTCCGGGGGCCAGATCGTCAACGACGACGGCTCCTCGACGGCGCACGAGTCCTGTGCCGCGGGCGCCGCCGCCGGCGCCGCCGGCGCGGGCGGGGCCGGCTGGGGCAGGGCCGGCTGAGGCGGGGCCGGCGCGGGCGCGGCCGGCTCCGGCTCCTGCGCCGCGAGCGGCAGGGCGACGCAGCTCGCCAGCACCGCCGTCGTCAGAACGAGAGCCCCGCAGCGGCGCGCGAGACCCGATTCACTCATCTTTGCCCTGCTCCCGCTTGAGCGCCGCATCGACGTGGAGGACCACCACGAAGACCAGGAGGATCAGGACCACCCACGGCATCCACGCGCCGCCGCCCCGGGGCGGCAGGATCCCGTCGTCCCCGTCCTCGGGGTACGGCGGGACCAGCTCGAGCTCGATGCTGTCGGGAAGCGTGATGCCGTCGCAGGTGTCCGGATCGAGCAGCCAGCTCGCTCGCAGCGAGGTGGCGGGCACCGCGGTGACTCCCGTCCTGGAGACGCTGAAGCCGGCGGGCGCCGCGTTGAAGAAGGCCGGGCCGCGCGCCGTATCGAGCGTCGCCGCTCCGGCGTTGAGCTGGCCGGTGACCTGGTGGACGGGGATGGTGACCGCGCCGTTGCCGTTGCAGGCGTTGGCCGGGAAGCTGGGCACGGGGCCGTCGAAGCCGCTGCCGACGTAGCCGAGGCGCCAGGGCGTGCCGGCCGCCACCGCGGCGAAGGGCGAGGAATCGGCGATCACCTCGAATACGCCCGCCTGCCTGGAGGTGTTGCCGTAGTTGCCGACCGCCGGTTGCCCGGGAGTCGCCGTGAGCCGCAGCAGCCGGGTCGGTCCGTTGGTGATCTCTTCCAGACGGCCGGTGGCCGTGAAGGCGACCGCCGCGGTGCTGAAGTCGAAGTCGATCGTCCCCAGCGCGGCGTTCGCGTCGCCCCGGCCGTTGTCGGTGATGCTGGTCACGTTGCCGGCCGCGTCGCGGACCGAGATGACCAGGGCGTCGGCGGCCGGCGCCGCCGCCAAAACGATCAAAGAAGCGGTGACAAGCCCCCTCGAGCCTCGCATTGCCGGTTCTCCCTAGCCGAGCCACGGCGGCTCTCGCCCCCCGCGGCCCACAGTTCTAGCGTCGTTGCAGCCCACCGTAGCAGCTCGCTTCCGTCGTCCGCAAGCGGGTAGCGGTCCGGAAAGGGCTCGGGCACCCCAGACGGGGCCTAGAGCGCAGCGCCCCGACTCAGTGATCCCAAGAGGAGCCGCAAGCGGCGGCGGCTAGAACCTGCGCATCAGCCCGACCACGATGCCCTGCACCCGCACCTGGTCGGCGGCGACGAAGATCGGCTCCATGGTCGGATTGGAGGGCTGCAGCCGGACGCGCTCGCCCTCGGGGTAGAAACGCTTGAGGGTGACCTCGTCGCCGACCAGGGCGACGACCATCTCGCCCGACCGCGCCTCGTCGCGCCGCTTGACCACCACCAGATCGCCGTCCTGGATCCCCTCCTCGATCATCGAGTCGCCCTGGACCCGCAAGACGTAGTGGTCGCCGTTGCGCCCGTGCAGGAGATGCGGCGGGACCTGCACGCTCTCGTCGCCCGACACCGCCTCGATCGGCCGGCCCGCGGCGATGATGCCCAAGAAGGGCAGCTCGCGCCCGGCCGCGGCGCCCGCCCCCTCCGGCTCGGTCAGCTCGACGCCGCGCTTCTGGTTCCAGTGCCGGCGCAGGTAGCCCTTCTGCTCGAGCAGCTTGAGGTGCTTGTGCGCGGTGCCGTACGAGGAGTAGCCGAACCGATCGCAGATCTCGCGATGGGTCGGCGAAACGCCCCGCGTTCTCAGGGTTTCGCGGATGAAATCGAGGATCTGTTGCTGGCGCTCGGTCAGGAATCTGGCCACGCCGGGAGTCTACGGCGCAAACAGAGCGTAAGTCAAGCCGGGCAGCGGGTCGGCGCCGGGTCGGTTTGGCCCGCAGGGTCCCCGTGCCATCGGCGAGGCGAGGGCCGGGGCTGGGGCGTTCAGAAGGGGCGCGAGCCAGCCCCGGACGGGGGACCTGCCGGCCCCCAACCCCGGCCCTGGACGAGCCGCCCAAGCTTGACTTTCCCCGGACCCTCCAATAGCTTGAAGCCCCCGCCAGGCAACCGGAGACAAAGGAGCTGACCGTGTGGAAGAAGAGCGAAGAAGGTACGTCGTATCAGGCTCCCGAGCCGCAGCCGACCCCGAGCGCACGAGGTCCGCAGCCGGATCAGGCGACGATCGGTCCGTCGATCAAGATCAAGGGCGACCTGAGCGGTGACGAAGACCTGATGATCCAGGGCCACGTCAACGGCGAGATCCGACTGCCCAAGAACAAGGTGACGATCGGCCCGAGCGGCCGCGTGCAGGCCGACGTCTACGGCAAGAGCATCCGGGTCGAGGGTCAGGTCAAGGGCAACCTCTACGGTGACCAGGATGTCGTCGTACGCGCCTCGGGACGGGTGCAGGGCAACATCGTCGGTCCGCGGGTGACTTTGGAGAACGGAGCGAACTTCAAGGGCTCGATCGACATGGAGCCGGGAGCCAAGGTCGCGAAGTCGGAGGCCCAGCCGGTCAAGCCGGCCCCGGCGCCGGCCGTGCCCGAGGCGCCGCCAGCGGCGAAGCCCGGAGCGAATCCAGCGACCGGCCGCGGCTGAGCCAGCGGTGGTGCCGAGCCGATCGGAAGGAGGTGGAAGCACCTCCGATGAGACTCGCAGCGAGTTCGAGTCGCCCTGCCTCAAGCTGCTCTTCGACCGTCTGAGCTCGGGTGGCCGGCACCTGGTGCTCGACCTCGGCCCGGCCGTCGGCGAGAACGTCCGCTTCTTCTCGCAGCTCGCCTGCAAGATCTACATCGCCGACCTCTACGAGTCGCTGTTCGCCCCGCGCGCGCTCCAGCTGGAGAGCAGCCGCGCCTTTCGGCTGATGCTCGAGCGCGACCTGCCGTCCACCGACGGCCAGCCGGTCGACGTCATCCTCGCCTGGGACCTGCTCAACTACCTCAAAACCGACGAACAGCAGGCCCTCGCCGAGGCGATCTCCTCCTACTGCCACCGCACCACGCAGCTCTTCGCCATGGTCATCACCCACAAGGAGATGCCCGCCACGCCCACCGTCTTCCACGTACTCGACCGCCAGCACCTGGCGTTCGAGCGCGATCCGCAGTGGCAGCGGAGCTCGCCGCGCTACACCGAGCCGGACATCCGGCGCGGGCTGCCCGATTTCGAGGTCGACGTCTCGTTCCTGCTGCGCAACGGCCTGCAGGAATACATGCTGAGCTACCGTCCGCGCGGCGCCGCCGCGCCCGGACTGCCCGCTCGACCGGGCAGGCTCTGAGCCGCGGACGCCGGCCGAGTCGATGATCGATCTCCAGCGAGTCTCCTATCCGATCGAGACGCACACCCTCGCCAACGGGCTGCGGGTGGTTTTGCAACCCGATCGCTCGCTGCCGCTCGTGGCCATCAACCTCTGGTACCACGTCGGCTCCAAGAACGAGCGGCCGGGGCGCAGCGGCTTCGCCCACCTCTTCGAGCACATGCTGTTCCAGGGCAGCGAGAACGTCGGTACCAACGATCATTTCCGCTACGTCCAGCAGGTCGGGGGCGTCGCCAACGGCTCGACCTCCTTCGACCGCACCAACTACTACGAGACCCTGCCCTCGCACTGCCTCGACCTCGGCCTCTGGCTCGAGTCCGACCGCATGGGCCACCTGCTGCCGGCGATGACCGAGGAGAAGTTCGAGACCCAGCGCGAGGTGGTGATGAACGAGCGCCGGCAGCGGATCGACAACCAGCCCTACGGCCGCGCCTTCGAGCGGCTGCACGAGCTCGTCTATCCCCGCCCGCACCCCTACCACTGGCCGATCATCGGCTATATGGACGAGATCGCAGCCGCGACGCTCGATGAGCTGGAGGCGTTCTTCAGAACCTACTACGTGCCCAACAACGCCGTGCTGACGCTGGCCGGCGATCTCACCGTCGACGACGCGATCGACCGGGTCGAGCGCTACTTCGGCGACATCGCGGGTGGCGGCGAGATCGAGCCGGTCCGGGCGGCGCTCGAGCCGATCGGCGGCGAGCGCCGGGACGTCCTCGAGGACGACGTCGAGCTGTCCCGGATCTACCTGGCGTTCCACGCGCCACCGGTGGTGGCCGACGAGTGGCGCGCGGCCGACCTGCTCGCGGCGACCCTGACCGGCGGCAAGTCGAGCCCGCTCTACCAGGACCTGGCTCACGAGCGGCAGCTCGTCCAGGACGTCAGCGCGGCGGTATTGCCGACCGAGATCTCCGGCACCTTCCTGCTGGTGGCGACGGCCAAGCCGGACGTCGGGATCGACCGGGTCGAGGCCGCCCTGTCGGAGCACCTCGAGCGGTGGGCGGCTGAGCCACTGCCGGCGGCCGAGCTGGAGCGCGCGCGCAATCGCTTCCTGACCTCCTACTTCGAGCAGCTCCAGAGCCTCGAGAACCGCGCCGAGATGCTCTCGAGGATGACCACCTACCACGACGATCCGGGGCGCGTCGAAAGCGAGGTGCAACGCTACCTCGGCCTGACGCCCGGCGACCTGACGGAGTTCGCCGCCCGCCGCCTCGGCCCCGACCAGCGGGTCGTGCTGCGCGTCGTGCCACGCGGAGCCGGCCGGTGACGCCGAACGCGACGAGGCTCGACCGGGCCGTGCCGCCGGCGGCCGGCGCCGTTCGTCCCTTCCGCTTTCCGCGATTCGAGCGTTTCGAGCTCGCCGACGGCCTGGTGCTGTTCGCGGTGCGCTCGGCCACCGCGCCACTGGCCTTCCTGGAGCTGATCACCCCCGGGGGCGCGGTCTTCGATCCCCGCGGCAAGGCGGGCCTGGCCGCCCTCACCGGCGCGCTGCTCGACGAGGGCACGCCAAGCAAGAGCTCCCGCGAGATCGCCGCCACCGCCGAGCGGATCGGCGGCTACCTCGCCGTCGGCGCCGACTGGGACAGCGTGGCGCTCGAGATCGGCGTCGTCGCTCCGCACGCGGGCACCGCCCTCGTGCTGCTCGGCGAGGTGGTGCGGGAGGCGACTTTGCCGGAGCCGGAGCTGGCGCGCCAGCGCGACCGGACGCTGGCCGAGATTCGGCGCCGGCGGGTGATGGCCCCGGTGCTGGCCGCGCGGCAGTTCTCGCGTGCGCTCTACGGCCCGGGCGGATTCGGCGAGCCGGTGCTCGGCACCACCGCCAGCGTCGAGGCCCTGACCCGGGATGACGTCGAGTGGTTCTATCGCCACCGAATCGTCGCCGCCCCGATCACCCTGATCGCCGTCGGCGACCTCGACCTCCGGGGGCTGGGCGACCGGGTCCTGGCCGCCCTCGCCGGGCTCCCCCGCCGGCGCCGCGAGCCGCCGCCGTCGCCGCCCGAGGTCCGCCGGCGCGGCCTGCGGGTGTTCCTGGTCGACCGTCCCGAGGGCGCCCAGACCGAGCTGCATCTCGGTCACGTCGGCGTGCCCCGCGGCCATCCGGACTTCACTGCGCTGACGGTGATGAACTCGCTGCTCGGCGGCAAGTTCACCAGCCGCCTGAACCTGAACCTGCGCGAGCGCCAGGGCATCACCTACGGCATCCGGAGCAGCTTCTCGCGCCGTTCGGGCGGCGGCCCGTTCAGCGTATCGCTCGCGGTCGCCAACGACTGCGTCGGCCGGGCGATCACCGAGATCCGCGCCGAGCTCGAGCGCCTGCGCGCGGAGCCGGTGACGGGGGCCGAGCTGGAGGAGACGCGCAGCTACATCCTGGGCGTCTTCCCCTACACCGTGCAGACGCTCGCCGGCATCTCCCACCGGCTGCGCGAGATCGCCGTCCACGACCTGCCTCTCGACCACTGGGACCGCTACCCCGCCGACGTCGCAGCGGTCTCCGCCGACGACGTCCTACGGGTCGCGCGCGAGCACCTCCGTCCGGACGACCTGACCGTCGTCGCGGTCGGTCCCGAGGCCGCGCTCCGGCCCCAGCTCGAGCGCTTCGGCCGGCCGTCGGTGTGGCGCCCCGCGGAGGAGCCGGAGCCGCTCTCGCCGGGCCCCGAGTGAGCGCCTAAGCGTATTCCCTTCAGCGGTTTAGAGAGGTCCATCCGAGTCTTCGCAGGAGCTTTCCATGTGGTATGCTGCGCCACTCGCGCCGCCAGGGCCCACCCGGTAGTCGTCCAAGAGGATTCGCTCGAGAGGTGGGCCTCTCCTGCGACTGGAAGCCAAGGAGGTCGATAGAACGTGCAGGTGGAAAGCCCCGACAAGATTCGCAACCTCGCGATCGCCGGACACAACGATACCGGTAAGACGACCCTGGCGAGCGCCGTCCTCTACACCGGTGGCGTGGCCAACCGGCTGAATCGAGTCGAGGACGGCAACACGGTCACCGACTTCGATGCCGAGGAGATCGCGCGCACCATCTCGATCGGCCTCGCCCCCTGCTTCACGCCCTGGAAAGAGCACAAGATCAACCTCGTCGACTGCCCCGGCTACGGCATCTTCTTCGTCGAGACCCGCGCCGCGATTCGGGCCACCGACTCGGTGCTGCTGTGCGTCAACGCGGTGTCGGGCATCGAGGTGGTCACCGAGAAGGCGTGGGCGTTCGCCGGCAAGGCGGGCTCGCCGGTGCTCGTCCAGCTCACCAAGATGGACCGCGAGCGCGCCGATTTCGACGCGGCCGTGGCCTCGCTGCGCGAGCACTTCGACCGCGGCGTCGTGCCGATCCAGATTCCGATCGGCCAGGAGCTCGAGTTCTCCGGGGTGGTCGATCTGCTCGCCCTCAAGGCGTACGGCTTCGACCGGGACGGCGACGGCAAGGGCAAGGAGGTGCCGATTCCCGACGAGCTTCGAGAGCGCGTCGAGGAGGCGCGCAACGAGCTGATCGAGGCGGTCGCCGAGTCCGACGACTCGCTGCTCGAGAAGTTCTTCGAGGCGGGCACGCTGTCCGACGAAGACCTGCACAGCGGCCTGCGCAAGGCGATCCGCGGCCGTAAGCTGTTTCCCGTCACCGCCGGCGCGGCGGCCCACGGAATCGGCACGTCGGCGCTGCTCGACGCGATCGTCGCCGCCATGCCGTCGCCGCTCGAGCGCGGCGATTTTCCGGCGACCAACGTCGGTGGCGACGAGATGCGGGTCGAGACCTCCGCGAGCGCTCCGGCCAGCGCGCTGATCTTCAAGACGCTGAGCGACCCGTTCGCCGGCCAGATCTCGATCGTGCGGGTGGTCAGCGGCGCCCTGTCATCGGACAGCACGGTCTGGAACACGCGCGCCGAGGAGGAGGAGCGGCTCGGCCACCTGCTCACCCTCCAGGGCAAGCAGACGAAGGAGACTCCGACTCTGGTCACCGGCGACATCGGCGGCGTCGCCAAGCTCAAGCACTCCAAGTCGGGCGACACCCTGTGCGACAAGAAGCGGCCGGTGAACCTGGGCTGGATCGGCATCCGCTCGCCCGCGATCTCGTTC
>JBFGLX010000100.1:0-10880 GCA_041575955.1 Thermoanaerobaculia bacterium | reverse complement strand
CCGATGAGCGCGAAGATGCCGAAGAAGCGCGCGCTCGGCCGCGGCGTCGCCACGGCGACCGCGATCTCGTGCGCGAAGGTGACGCCGGTGGCCGAGATCAGCACCACCTCGTGCAGCTCGCCCTCGACCCACGGGTAGGGAATGGTCAGGCGCGCGCGCTCGAGGTGCGCCAGGGTTCCGGCCGGCCGCTGCTCGAAGCGCCAGTAGGCTTCGTCGACCATCACCTGGGCGATGGTGACCGGGTCGGGGCCGTCGTTGAGGACGTCGAGCTCGATGCCGCCGTCGCCCAGCCGCACGCGCTCGAAGCTCAGCTCCTCGACCGGTGGCGCGTCGCCGCGGACCGCCTCGGTCAGGTCCGAGCGGACGATCACCAGGAGCAGCCCGCCGAGCAGCACCAGCGGCAGCAGCGCCAGCAGCCAGCGCCGGGTCATGCCACCGCCTCGAAGAGACCCATCCAGCCGAGCTCGGCGAACTCGCTCTGGTGGGCGTGGAACATGAACTTGCCGGGGTAGCGGAAGCGCGTCTCGAGAATCGCGCGCTCCCCCTGGCACATCATCAAGGTGTCGGTGACCTCGTCGGTCACGATCCGGGTGCCGGTCCGATTGACGTCGAAGAACATGCCGTGCAGGTGGAAGCTGTTGATCGGATCGAACTCGGTCAGGTTGACCACGTACATCCGCACCAGCTCGCCCACCTTGACCCGCACCGGCTCGGCCATGTGGAAATGGGCGACGGTGTTGACCGCGTAGACCTCGTTGTCGCCGTCGAAGTTGGTGTCGAACGCGTTCATCACCATCACCAGCTCGTGCGCC
Organism: Thermoanaerobaculia bacterium; assembly: GCA_041575955.1. Classification (GTDB taxonomy): domain Bacteria; phylum Acidobacteriota; class Thermoanaerobaculia; order Multivoradales; family JAHEKO01; genus JAHEKO01. The sequence continues at coordinate 10,068 of JBFGLX010000100.1, read as the reverse complement.
GGTGGCCGCGCCTCCTTCGGGTCGATGATGAAGGTGCCGTAGAGTCCCTTGTGGATGTGCCGCTTGAGCGGGATGGCGTGGCAGTGGTAGAGGTGCAGCCCGAACGGCTCGGCCTCGAACTCGTAGAGGAACTCGGCGCCCGGCATGACCTGGTGCTCGGGCAGCGAGCCGTCCATCTCCGGCGGGTGCCAGCCGTGGAAGTGGATGGTGTGGGGGTGCGTCCCCTGGTTGACGAAGCGGACGCGGACGGTGTCGCCCTCGGTGGCGCGCAGGGTCGGCCCCGGCACCTGGCCGTTGTACGTCCAGGCGGGGAAGTAGACCCCGGGCGCGATCTCGATCTCGCGATCGACGGCGTAGAGCTCGTACTCGCGCAGCATCGTGCCGTCCGCCCGTGGCGTCTCGCGGTAGTAGGCGTCGCGCTCCGCGCCGTCCAGGTCGGAGAAGTTCCAGGCCTCCAGGAAGCGGCCCGGATGGAAGCGCTCGGTGTCGACCGAGCCGACCACGCCCATCGCGTGCGCATGCTCCATGCGCCCCGGGGCCGGGCGCCCGGAGGCGAGCGCGCCGTGGGTCAGGCCGCCCACGCCGGCGGCCAGGGAGCCGAAGCCGGCGGCCTGGAGGAGCGAGCGGCGAGAGACGGGGTTTTTGATGGGGTTTTTCACGGGGTTTTTCACGGGGTTTTCCACGGGAGTCTCGGGTTTTGACTAGTCAAAATTATTCTCTGGCACGACAAAAAAGTCAAGTTGGCGGTATCCTAAGCCTGGAAATGGCGACCAGCACCGTCGAGGACTACCTGAAGTGCATCCTGAAGGAGGGCCAGGCGCAGCCCGGCTCGCTGGTCACCATGGGCCAGATCGCCTCGGCGCTGTCGGTGACCCCCGGCACGGTCACCTCGATGGTCAAGGCGCTGGCGAAGAGCGGCCTGGTCTCTTACGAGCCCTACAGCGGCGTCGAGCTGACCGCGGCGGGCCGCGAGCTGGCCACCCACGTCTTGCGGCGCCACCGGCTGATCGAGCTCTTCCTGGTCGAGGTGATGGCGGTGGACTGGAGCGAAGTCCACGCCGAGGCCGAGCTGCTCGAGCACGCGGTCTCCGATCGCCTGATCGACCGCATGGACGAGATGCTCGGGCGCCCGGCCACCGACCCGCACGGCGATCCGATTCCCGACGCCGCCGGCCAGCTCGAGGAGCCGCGCGGCGCCTCGCTGCTCGGCTGCCCGCTCGCCCAGGCGATGCGCGTCGTCCGGGTGACCGACCAGAGCCCCGAGTTCCTGCAGCTCGCCGAGCGCGAGGAGCTGATGCCTGGGAGCCGGCTCACGGTCACCTCGCGCAGCGAAGCGGCGGGCACCGTGAAGGTCGAGTCCGAGAGCGGCCGCCAAGTGAGCCTCGGCTACCGCGCCGCCTCGAAGATCCAGGTCGCCGCCGCCGGCTAGCCTCGGGCGAAACTCAGAACACGATCGACCAACCCTGGCGGTTCGCCTGCTCGGCGAGCTGAGGGATCGAGGCAGAGGGGGCGATCCGGTCAACTCTAGCCGAAGAACGAGCGCGCCAGCAGGTAGACGCGGGTCGCCGCGCCGAGCGCCGGCGGGCCCTCCAGGAGCCCGGCGCCGCGGCGCTCGGCGGCGTCGAGCAGCCGCCGGCCGGCGGCCAGCAGGTAGCGCGCGGCCCGCCGCTCCGTCGGCGGCAGCGAGCCGAGATCGACCCGGTCGAAGAGCTCGGCGATGGCGCGACCCTCCTGCGCGATCGCGCGGGCCAGATCGGGGCTCGTGCGCGAGCCGCCCATCCAGTCTTCGGGGAGCGCCGTGCGCGGCAGGCGCTCGCGGTGACGGCGGCTGTCCTCGGCGAGTCCGAGCAGGCCGGCGAGCCGCAGCAGGCCCGCGGCCAGCTGGGCCGCCCCCGGCCCGCGGCTACCGGCCCCTGCCGCCTGCGAGTCGTCGCCCGCCGCGCGGAGTCCCACCCCCGCGACGCGGAAGCCGACGAAAGCCTCCGTCAGGGCGCCACCGAGCGCGAGCGCCTCGTCGCTCGCCTCCCGCCGGCTCGCCGGCCGCGGCTGGGTGACGCGTCGCCGCGCGCACGCCACGATCGCGTCGAGCGCCGCCTCCGCCCAGGGACCCGTCGCGGCCATCAGGACGAAGACCGGCTGGCCGGGAGGCTCGCCCGCGAGCGCCGACTCGAGGTCGAACTCCATCCGGTTGATCTGGGTCAGCCGCTCGCCTTCGAGCCCCGGCTGGCCGGCGAAGTCGAACAGGGTCAGGGTGAAGGCCGCGAGCGCCCGCGCCCGCCGCCGCTCGGCGGTCCCGAGCAGCATGAGCGCCGGCGCGAGGTCCCGGAGCGCCGCGCGGGTCACCGCCGCGCAGATCGCCTCCGCCCGCTCCGGATCGTGGTCCGCGAGCGGCGCCCGCAGCTCATCCGCCCAGCGGGTGTGCCGGCTCTGCGCCAGCGCGTCGGCGCGCCACGCCGGGTCGCTCGGGTGCTCCCCCCGAACGCGCTCGACTCCTGGAGGTTGTGGCCGCATGGCTACCTAGATCAGGGACAGGCACGTATTCTCGGGCATTGACAGGTGACGACGGCTTACCTTAGACCTGAATCAGGGACAGGCACTCCTGCACGCGGGAAGGGCCTGTCCCCAAGAATACTCGTCCCAGGAATACTGACGCTCCGCGCGAACCGTGCACGTCTACTACACCGACCATTTCGTCCTGCCGCTTCCGGATCGGCATCGCTTTCCGATGGCCAAGTACCGGCTGCTGCGCGAGGCGGTGGAGGAGAGCGGGCTCTTTCCGGCGTCGAGCCTCCGGGTGCCGGAGGCGGCGACCTACGAGCAGCTCGTGCGGGTGCACACGGCGGACTACGTCGAGCGGGTGACGGGTGGAGGGCTCGGGCACGACGAGATCCGCCGGCTCGGGTTTCCGTGGTCGCCGGAGCTGGTCGAGCGCTCCCGGCGCTCGGTCGGAGCGACGATCGGAGCCTGCCGCTCGGCGCTCGAGGGCGGCTTCGGGGTGAGCCTCGCGGGCGGCACCCACCACGCGTTCGCCGACCGCGGCGAGGGCTTCTGCGTGTTCAACGACGTCGCGGTGGCGATCCGCGAGCTGCAGGCGGCCGGAGCGGTGCGCCGGGCGGTGGTGATCGATTGCGACGTCCACCAGGGGGACGGCACCGCCGCGATCTTCGCCGGCGACCGCAGCGTCTTCACGATCTCGATTCACGGCCGGCGCAACTACCCGCTGCGCAAGGAGGAGAGCGACCTCGATCTCGAGCTCGAAGACGGCACCGGCGACGCCGCCTACCTGGAGGCGGTCGGGAGCGCCCTGGCCGCGGTCGAGCGCCTCGAGCGGCCCGACCTGGCGGTATTCGTGGCCGGGGCCGACCCCTACCGGGGCGACCGGCTGGGCCGGCTGGCGCTCACCGTGGAGGGGCTGGCCGCGCGCGACCGGCTGGTGCTAGGGAGCTGCCGCCGGCTCGGCCTGCCGGCCGGCGTGGTCATGGGTGGCGGCTACGCCCCGGAAGTCGGTGAGATCGTCGCCCTTCACCTGGCTACGGTGCTGATCGCGCGCGAGCAGTGGTGTAGTACGATCGCGCTAGAGACCGGCGGAGCGATTCAACTGTGAATTGGCTAACTCACAGCCGGCCCGATGGGACTTTACACTCCGGCTGAACGTGATGGCCGATCTGAAGCGCACCAAGAAACGCATTCTCCGACAGGCGGTCCAGGAGAACGTCGACATCATCGCGGGGCGGCTGCCGGCGCGTGGCAACCGGAAGCTCGAGCTGGCGGTGCGGTCGGCGCGGCTGTTCTTCTTCCTGACCGTGCCGGTCGCGATCTTCACCACCTCCTACGTGGTGGCGAAGATGGCCGGCGGGCGCGCTGCCGAGCTCGGGCCGCAGGTCGCGTTGAGCCGCCAGGCGCCGCCGCCCGCGTCCGCCGACTCGCCGCCGCCGGCCGCCACCGGCATGGCCGCGGTGTCGGCGCCGCTGCTGATCGATCCGGCGGTCTTCCCGGTGGCGGTGCGCAAGGTGGTGCTCGATCCGGGCCACGGCGGCGGCAACCTGGGCACCACCGGTCCCGGCGGCCTGGTGGAGAAGGAGCTGACCCTCGACATCGCCAGGCGGCTGCAACGGCTGCTCGAGAGCGGGTCCTTTCACGTCGTCATGACCCGCGAGGATGATTCGCAGCTGTCGCTGCAGCGGCGGGCACTGATCGCCAACGAGATGCAGGGCGACATCTTCGTTTCGATCCACGTCAACTGGCTGGTGACCCGCCAGGTGCGCGGGGTCGAGACCTACTTCCTGGGCGCCACCGACGATCCCTACCTGTCGGCCCTGGCGGCCAACGAGAACCAGGGCTCCGGCTACTCCCTGGCGGATTTGCGGGGCCTGATCGAAGAGGTCTACGCCAACGCCAGGATGGGTGAGTCGCGGCAGCTGGCGGAGGCGGTTCAGCGAGCCCTCTACCGCTCTCTGCACGAGCGCGATCCGCGGCTCCGGGACCGCGGGGTCAAGACGGCGCCGTTCGGCGTCCTGACCCGCACCGGCATGCCGGCGATCCTCGCCGAAGTCGCCTGCCTCTCGAACGAAGAGGAGGCGCGCCTGCTGATGACCGCCGAATACCGGCAGTACATCGCCGAGGCGCTCTACGACGGTATCGAGGCGTACTCGCGCGCTCTCGACCAGCGCAGCCAGATAGGGAGCTGAATCGCATGGACGACAAGGGCCAGCAAGACCGAGACCAGGGCAAGCAATCCGAAGGCTCGGGCGGCTCGGACAACGACATCCTCTACGTCGGCATCGATCTCGGCACGTCGCGGAGCGCGATCTCGACCTCGAGCGGCGTGCGCAAGGTGGTCGAGAGCTACGTCGGCTGGCCCGTGGACATGGTCGCCCGCAAAGTGCTCAAGCACGACATCGTCATCGGCGAGGAGGCGCTCAAGCTGCGGCCGATGCTCGACATGCACCGGCCGCTCGAGAACGGCCTGATCAAGGAAGGCTCGGAGAAGGACGCCGAGGCGGTGCGCCAGCTGATGAAGCACCTGGTCCTGCTTGCCGGGGTCGACCGGCGCGGCGGCAACAAGACGCAGGTGCGGGCGGTGGTGGGCGTGCCCGCCGAGGCGCTGCGGGTCAACAAGCAGCAGCTGCGCAACGCGCTCACCGGCATCGTCGACGGACTCATGATCGTCACCGAGCCGTTCGCCGTCGCCTACGGCATGGACGCCCTGCTGCACTCGCTGATCGTCGACATCGGCGCCGGCACCGCCGACTTCTGCGTCATGAACGGGCGCTACCCGACCGACGACGATCAGCGCACGCTGAACACGGCCGGCGACTCGATCGACCAGATCCTGACCAAGTCGGTCAAGGAAAAGCACCCCGAGGCCACCTTCTCCGAGCACATGGTGCGCGAGTGGAAGGAGGCCCACAGCTTCGTCGGCGAGCCGCCGGAGCGGGTCGTCGTCAAGGCGCCGGTGCGCGGCAAGCCGACCGAGATGGACATCACCAACGAGATGCGCTCGGCGTGCGAGAGCATCATCGCGCCGATCAGCGAGACGATGATCGACCTGATCGCCAGGGTCGAGCCCGAGTACCAGGACCGGATCCGCAACAACGTGATCCTGTCGGGCGGCACCGCCCTGACCCGAGGGCTGGGAGCCCGGCTGCAGGAGATCCTCAAGGAGTACGGGGGCGGCAAGGTCAAGGTCGTCGAGGATCCCATCTTCGTCGGCTCCGACGGCGGCCTGGCGGTTGCCAAGGACGCGCTCGAAGCCGACTGGGAGCGCCTGAGCACCAAGTAGGACAAGGCCTCGTGCTCTCCCGATTCAGCGGGCGGAGGCAAGGCGGCCCCGCTCCGAAGCCATGAACCGGAAGCAGGCGGAGGAGCGGGCCCGCGAGCTGCGCGCCGAGATCGGCAGGCACGCCCACCTCTACCACGTGCTCGATGCTCCGGCGATCTCGGACGAGGTCTACGATCGGCTCTTCGGCGAGCTGCGCGACCTCGAGAACAGCTATCCGGAGCTGATCACCGACGACTCGCCGACCCAGCGCGTCGGCGGCGAGCCGCTGGCGGCCTTCGAGACGGTCGAGCACTCGGCGCCCATGCTCAGCCTCGACTCGGGCGCCGAGCTGGCCGCGGTCGAGAGATTCGACCAACGGCTGCGCAAGGCGCTCGGCGAAGACGCGGCGATCCGGTACGTCGTCGAGCCCAAGCTGGACGGCGCGTCGGTCGAGCTGATCTATCGCGACGGGCTCCTGGCCGGCGCCGCCACCCGCGGCGACGGCCGCCGCGGCGAGGCCATCCTGGAGAACGTGCGCACGATCCCCGCCGTGCCGCTGCGCCTGCGCACGGACGAGCGCCCGGCGCCGGCGCTGCTCGCCCTGCGCGGCGAGGTGATCATGCAGATCGACGCCTTCGAGCGGGCGAACGAGCGGCTGCTGGAGCAGGGCAAGGTGCCCTACTCGAATCCCCGCAACGCGGCGGCCGGCGCCCTGCGCCAGCTCGATCCGCGGCTCACCGCCCGCCGGCCGCTCGACATCTACGTCTACGACATTCTGGCCGCCGAGGGCGTCGCCGAAGGGACCGAGCCCGCGAGCCAGTGGCAGGTGCTCGAAGCCCTGCGCGCCTGGGGCCTGCGGGTCAACGACTTGCCGAAGCGCGTCGACTCGGTGGCCGCGATCGCCGAGTATCACCAGCGGATGATGGACGCCCGCGACGACATCGGCTACGAGATCGACGGCGTGGTCATCAAGCTCGATGATCTAAACGCGCGGGAGCGCCTGGGCTCGACCTCGCACCACCCGCGCTGGGCATTCGCTTTCAAGTTCCCGCCGCGCAAGGAGATCACCCGGGTGCTCGAGATCGTCGCCAGCGTCGGGCGCACCGGGGTGGTGACGCCGGTGGCGATGATGCGGCCGGTCGAGATCGGCGGCGTCACCGTCAGCCGGGCGACGCTGCACAATCGCGAGGAGGTCGAGCGCAAGGACATTCGGAAGGGCGATCGGGTGCGCGTGCAGCGCGCCGGCGACGTCATCCCGCAGGTCGTCGAGCGCATCCCGGAGAAGGGCAAGCGGCGGCAGAAGCGCTTCAGGATGCCGGCGCGATGCCCGTCGTGCCGGACGCCCCTGGTCGAGCGCGGGCCGTTCACCGTCTGCCCGAACGGGTTGGAGTGCCCGGCGCAGCTCGCCGGCCGGCTCATCCACCTCGGCTCGCGCCACGCGCTCGACATCGAAGGGCTGGGCGACGAGACCGCCAAATTGCTGGTCCAGAAGGAGCTCGTCCGCCATCTGCCGGACCTCTTCGAGCTGCGCGCCGAGCAGCTGCTGGAGCTCGACGGCTTCGGCGAGATCTCGGCCAACGCGCTGGTCGAAGGGATCCGGAAGGCGTCGGACGCCGAGCTCGACCGCTTCCTCTACGGGCTCGGCATCCCGGAGGTGGGACGCACCGTGGCGCGCGACCTGGCGCGTCACTTCCGGTCGCTCGAGGCGATCCGCGGCGCCGGCGAGGAGGCGCTGCAGGAGGTGCCCGGCATCGGACCCAAGATGGCCGAGGCGATCGCCGGCTTCTTTCGCGAGCCCGGCAACGCCGAGATCCTCGACCAGCTGCTCGACGGCCGGATCACGGTGATCGTCCCCGAGGCCCCGGCAACGACCGGCTCGGCGCTCGCGGGGCTCAAGCTCGTCCTCACCGGCGGCCTCGAGCGGCTGAGCCGCGACCAGGCCAAGGAGCTGCTCGAGTCACACGGCGCCCAGGTCGTCGGCTCGGTCTCGAAGAAGACCGACTACGTCGTCGCCGGCAGCGATCCCGGCTCGAAGTACGACAAGGCGCTCGAGCTGGGCGTCGAGATTCTGGACGAGGACGGGCTGTTCCAGCTGCTCGCGGGCAGGGGGGTCGAGCTCTAGCCCGACCTTCTCGCCAACCTCCGCCCAGAACACCGCAAATACCTGAATCTGCTGCGTTTCGCTCCGGTCGGGCTTCTCCACGTACGCCCCATACGACTGCGCCGCCCTCGGTTCCGCCGTAGCTGGCCTGTCCGCGCGCCTGCACGTCCTGCCGGGGCAGGACCAGCGTCCCGACCTGGATCCGGGAACCCCGAACAGCTTCACGCCGATGCCGCAGGTGGTCTTGAGAGTTGTTGCCGGAAGGACATCACGAGGGAGTGCGGCGCCGCCGTCGGCGGCCCCGGACGGGGTTGTTATCATGTGGACAGTTTTGTTTCATTCGGGGGATCGCGTCGGCCCGTACGAGCTCATCGAGGTGCTCGGCTCCGGGGGCATGGGCGTGGTCTGGAAGGCGCTCGATCCGAGACTCGGGCGCGAGGTAGCGATCAAGGTGCTGAGCGCGGACCTCGAGACTCGGCCGGACCGCCTGCAGCGCTTCGAGTTCGAAGCCCGCACGGTGTCGTCGCTGAACCACCCCAACATCCTGACCGTCTTCGACGTCGGCAACTGGAAGGGCACCCGCTACCTGGTGACCGAGCTGCTCGAGGGCGCCACGCTGCGCGAGGCCGAGCGCGAGCAGGAGATCGATCTCGAGCGCGCGATCGGCTTCGCGCTCCAGATCGCCAACGGGCTGGCGGCGGCCCACGAGCAGGGGATCGCGCACCGCGACCTCAAGCCCGACAACATCTTCGTCACCGACGATGGCCGGCTTAAGATCCTCGATTTCGGCCTGGCGCGGCTGGCGGCAAAGGTGGCCGAGGACGACCGGAAAGACGCCGCCACGGCCACCGCGCTGACCAGCGTCGGACAGGTCCTGGGCACCGCCGGCTACATGTCCCCCGAGCAGGTGCGGGCCCGTCCGAGCGACGCCCGCTCGGACGTCTTCTCCTTCGGCTGCATGCTCTTCGAGCTGGTGACCGGGATGGCTCCCTTCGCGCGCGCGAGCACGGTCGAGACCATGGCCGCCACCCTGCGCCGCGACCCACTGGAGCCGGCGGTCGTCGACGGGCTGCTGCCGCGCCCCCTCGAGCGCATTCTCGAGCGCTGTCTCCAGAAGCATCCCGAGAAGCGCTATCCGAGCGCCGTCGAGCTGGCCGAGGATCTCGAGGCGCTGGCGCGCGGCCTGGCGAACGGCGAAGTGCGCGTGCCGAGCGCCGCCTGGCCACTGCGGCGCGCCCGTCTCTGGTTGCGACGCCACCGGCGGCAGGCGATCGCCGGGGTCGCGGCGCTGGCGGTCGGCGGCCTCGGGGCCTGGCTCTGGCTCGACCCCGGGGCGAAGCGCGAGCGGCGGCAGGCGGCGGTGGCGACCGCCGGCAGCGACGCGCGGCTCGCCTCTGTGGCCGTCCTTCCCTTCGCCAACTCGAGCGCCGATCCTAAAGTCGAATACCTCTGCGACGGCATCACCGAGGAGCTGATGAGCGTTCTCGGCCGGGTCGCCGGCGTGCGGGTTCCCGGGCGCACCTCGTCGTTCCGCTTCAAGGACCGCGAGATCGACCTGGCCGAGGTGGGCGAGAAGCTGGGCGTGGAGAGCGTGCTCAAGGGAGCCGTCGAAGTGGGCGAGCGGACGCTGACGGTGCGCGCCCGGCTGGTGGCGGTTCCGGACGGCCACGAGCTCTGGTCCGGCGCCTACGACGGCGAGCGCGCCGATCTCATCGCCATCCCCCAGGAAGTGGCGACCGCGATCGTGAGCGAGCTGCTGGGCGAGATCGCCGGCGGCCACACCCTGCCGAGCGGCACGCCGGAGGCGGTCGATTTCGAGACCTTCGAGCTCTTCCTGCAGGGCCGGTACCATCTCAACCGGCGCACCGCGGAGGGCCTGCGGCGGGCACAGGACTACTTTCAGCAGGTTCTCGAGCTCGACCGCGGGTATGCGCCCGCCTGGTCTGGACTCGCCGACAGCTACAGCCTGCTGCTCGAGTACGGCCATCTGCCGCTCGAGGAGGCGGTGCCCAAGGCCGAGGCCGCCGCGCGCCACGCGCTGGAGCTCGCGCCGCTGCTCGCCGACGGCCACGCGTCGCTCGGCCTGGTCCTCGATCTGGCCGGGCGCAGCGAGGAGGCGGAGCGCGAATACCGGCTAGCGCTGGCGCGCGATCCGCGCCACGTCAACGCCCATCTCTGGCTCGGCAGCCACCTGGTGACTCGCGGT
>JBFGLX010000099.1:0-10970 GCA_041575955.1 Thermoanaerobaculia bacterium | reverse complement strand
GCCGGCCGCAGATCCCATCATCCGCCTGCGCGGGGTGCGCAAGTCGTTCGCCGGCAGGACGGTGCTCGACGGCGTCGACCTCGACGTGCCGCGCGGCGACACGACCGTGATCATCGGCGGCTCGGGCACCGGCAAGAGCGTGCTGCTCAAGCACATGATCGGACTTCTGGCGCCCGACTCCGGCAGCGTGACGGTGGACGGCACCGACCTGGCGCAGCTCGACAACCGCGAGCTGACCCGCTTCCGCGCCCGCTTCGGCATGGCCTTCCAGGAGGGCGCGCTGTTCGACTCGATGAGCGTCGCCCAGAACGTCGAGTTCCCGCTCGTGCGGCTGGGGCTCGGAGGCCGGGAGGAGCGCCGGGAGCGGGTCGAGGAGTGCCTGAGCATGGTCCGCCTCGAGGACGCCGGGGACAAGCTGCCGTCGCAGCTCTCGGGCGGCATGCGCCGGCGCGTCGGCTTCGCCCGGGCGATCGCCCACCGCCCCGACGTGCTGCTCTTCGACGAGCCCACCACCGGCTTGGATCCGGTCACCAAGGACGTGATCGACGAGCTGATCGTCGAGCTCAAGAAGCGCCTGGGAGCGACCATCGTCACCATCACCCACGACATGGAGAGCGTCTTCACCATCGGCGACTGGATCGGCATGCTCTACGAGGGCAAGATCGTCGCCTGGGGCTCGCCCGCCGAGTTCCGCCGATCGACCGACCCGCGCGTCGCCGCGTTCCTGGGCCGGGTCGCCAGGGAGGGCGCCGCGGCGCCGTCCGCGGCCCGAGCCGAACCCGCCTGAGACCGAGAGGACCCAATGCCCAATACCATCAAGATCGGCATCTTCGTCAGCATTGCACTCCTGCTGCTCGCCTACTTCATCCTCAAGATCGAGGACGTCCAGCTGTTCACCGGCGACGCCGCCCGGGCCGAGGCCGCGTTCGAGTCGGTCGCCGGCCTCGACGACAAGTCGGCGGTGCGCGTCGCCGGCGTGCGGGTGGGGCGCGTCGACGGCATCCGCCTGGCCGGCGGCCGAGCCCTCGTCGGGCTGCTGTTCGAGACCCCGGTCGAGCTGCGCGAGGGCGCCACCGCCGCGATCGCCAACCAGGGCCTGCTGGGCGACAAGTACATCGAGCTCGACCCGGGTCCCGAGGGCGCGCCGCCGCTCGCCGCAGGCGCCGTCCTGCCCGGCTCGACGCCGGTCGGCATGGACGAGGCGATCGCCCGCTTCAACAAGATCGGCCTCGCCGTCGACGAGACCCTCACCGCCATGGACCCGGCCCGCTCCGGCGAGGCGATCCGCAACGTCCTCGCCTCGCTCGAGGAGACGACCGCGGCGATCCGCGACGTCGTCCGCGCCAACCAGGCCCAGCTCGGCGGCACCATCGAGAACTTCGAGCGGGTGAGCCAGGTCCTGGCTGCCGAGCTGCCGCGGATCTCGGAGCAGACCGGGAAGGTGATCGCCTCCGTCGAGGCGATCCTGACCGAGAACCGCGGCGACCTGCGCGCGTCGATGGAGCAGCTGGCGGCCGCGACCGAGACCCTCAAGGCGTCGCTCGTGCACTTCGAGACCATCTCCGGGCGGCTGGCCGGCGGCCAGGGCTCGGTCGGCAAGCTGCTGACCGAGGACACCGCCCACGACCAGCTCGTCGCCACCCTCGCCAGCGTCGAGTCGGGCGTCGAGTCGCTGTCCGACTCGCTCAACCGCGTGCGCCGGCTCGAGCTCGAGCTCGGCTTCGAGGGCTACTACCTCGAGGCGGTCGACGAGTCGCACACCGAGTTCCGGCTGCGGCTCGATCCGGCGAGCGACAACAACCGCTTCTACCAGGTCGGGCTGGTCGACGACCCGCGCGGCCGGGTGCGGAGCGAGACCCGCGAGGAGACCGTGATCGCGCCCGACGGCAGCCGCGAGCTCACCACCGTGCGGACGGTGACCACCGAGGACAAGCAGACCCTCTCGGCCCAGGTCGGCTTCACCGCCGGCGCGGCGCAGTTCCGCGGCGGCCTGATCGAATCAACCGGCGGCGCCGCATTCGACTACTCGGTGCTCGATCGCAAGCTCCGCTTCTCGTTCGAGGCCTTCGACTTCGGCCGCGAGAACGACCTCAACCCCCGCCTGCGCTTCACCACCCGCTGGAACCTGTTCAAGAACGCCTACGTCGTCGGCGGTGTCGACGACTTCCTGGAGAGCGGCCGCGAATCGGTGTTCCTCGGCGGCGGCATCCACTGGAGCGACGACGACCTGAAGTACCTGCTGGGCTCGGTGCCGATCAACTGAGGCCGCCCGCATGTTCCGCCCCTTCCAGGCTGCCCTCTGCCTGCCGCTGGCTCTGGCGCTCGCCGGCCGGCCGGCACAGCCGGCGGACTCCCCGGACCGATCCCTGGCGCCGGCCGGGCCGTGGTTCGAGGAGGTGGCGGCCGCGGCGGGCGTCGACTTCGTGCACGTCAGGGCGCGGACCGTGCGCTACTGGCTGCCCGAGATCATGTCCGGCGGCGCCGCCTGGTGCGATCTCGACGGCGACGGTTGGCTCGATCTCTACCTGGTCCAGGGCGGCGACCTCGAGGAGTCCTCCGGCGAGCGGCCGGGCAACCGTCTCTACCGCAACCTGGGCGACGGCCGCTTCACCGACGTCACCCAGCGCGCCGGGGTCGGCGATGCGGCCTACGGCATGGGCGCCGCCTGCGGCGACTACGACGGCGACGGCGACGTCGATCTCTACGTCACCAACGTCGGCCCGAACGTGCTCTACCGCAACGACGGCGACGGCACGTTCACCGACGTGACCGAGGAGTCGGGCACCGGCGATCCCCGGTGGGGCGCGAGCGCCGCCTTCCTGGACTTCGACCGCGACGGCGACCTGGATCTGTTCGTTGCCAACTACGTCGTCTGGTCGCCCGCGCGCGAGATCCGCTGCGCTTCCGGCAGTGGCCGGCGCGACTACTGCAAGCCCGGCAACTACGGCGCGCCGGCGCGCGACACGCTGCTGCGCAACGAAGGCGACGGCAGGTTCACCGACGTGAGTCGCGAATCGGGCATCGCCGCCGCCTTCGGCAACGGCCTGGGAGTGGTGGTGGACGACTTCAACCGCGACCGGTTGGCGGATCTGTACGTGGCCAACGACGGCGATCCCAACCAGCTGTGGGTCAATCTGGGCGGCGGACGCTTCCGCGACGACTCGCTGCTCTCGGGGGTGGCGGTCAACATGACCGGAGCGGCGGAGGCGGGCATGGGGGTGATCGCCGAGGACCTCGACGACGACGGCGACACCGACCTCTTCATGACCCACCTGCGCGGCGAGTCGAACACGCTCTACCGCAACGCCGGTGGCCACTTCGAGGACGCCACCGCGACCGCCGGCCTGGCGGCGCCGAGCCTCGCCTTCACCGGCTTCGGCTCCGGCGCCCACGACTTCGACCTCGACGGGCTCAGGGACCTGTACGTGGCCAACGGCCGGGTCGTCGGGTCGCGGCCGCCGCTGATCGAGGACGACCCCTTCGCCGAGCCCGACCTGCTCTTCCGCGGCCTGGGAGCAGGCCGCTTCGCCTTCCTGCCCGGCTCGGCGATCACCGCCCCCGAGCTGGTCGACAACGGCCGCGCGGCCGCGTTTGCCGACTACGACAACGACGGCGACGTCGACGTCGCGGTGGCGGTCAACGGCGGCCGCGCGCGGCTGCTGCGGAACCTGGCCGGCGACCGGGGGCGATGGCTCGCCTCGAGGGTGCTGGACGAGCGCGGCTCGGACGCCCTCGGCGCGCGAGTCCGGGTGCGCACCGGCGACGGCGACCGGTGGAGCGCGGTCCGGGCCGCCTACAGCTACTGCGCGTCCAACGATCCCCGCCCGAGCTTCGGCCTGGGCGAGGCCGTTCGCGCCGAAGAGGTGGAGATCGTCTGGCCGGACGGCAGCCGGCGCCGGCTGGCGAACCTGCCGGCAGGCAGGATCCTGGTGCACGGCGAGACTCGACGCGGGCGTCGGGAAGCCAGTGCTCTTTGATGTCTAGCCTGCATTTCTCGCCAACTCGCAGGCTAGCGAGCTAGCGCTTCGACGCCAGCCTGGCCGCCAGGTCGACGACGCGGGGATGATCCGGCGCCAGCCGCTCGGCCGCGCTCAGGGCCTCGCCGGCTTCGTCCAGGGCGCCCATTTCGAGCCGGGACGCCGCCAGGCCCAGCCAGGCCGGCAGCGCCCGCGGCGCCAGCCTGGAGGCGCTCTCGAACGACTCCGCGGCGGCCGCGAACCGCCCGAGCCTCAGGTTGATCTCGCCCACCACGAGTCGGTTGCGGGGATCCCGAGGATCGAGCTCGACGGCTTCGAGCGCCGGCGCCAGGGCCTCCGAGTATCTGCCCATGGCGCCCAGGATGTTGGCGCGCATCGAATGGGTCCGCGAGTGATCGGGCGCGTGCACGATCGCGCCGTCGGCCCAGCCCAGGGCTTCCTCCAGCCGTCCCTGGCGCTGCGCGCACACCGCCAGATTGAGATGGGTCGAGAACCTCGACTCGTCCAGCGCCAGGGCGCGCAGGAGGATCTCGCGCGCCTCGTCGAGGCGCTGCATCCGCATGACCGCGATCGCCAGGTTGTTGAGCGCGCTGGTGTTGGCCGGATGCTCAGCGACCACGCCCTCGAGGATGGCCGCCGCCTCCTCGGGGCGCCCCGCCGCCAGGAGCTGGCCGGCGCGCTCCTGCTGCGCCGTGAAGTTGACCGCGTAGCCGCTGACCTCCTCGGCACGCGGATCGGGCAGGTAGGCGGTCGCGCCGCCGACGCCGAGCGCCAGCTCGCGCCGGGCGTCCTCGAGACGGTTCAGGCCCCGGTAGGCCTGTCCGAGCAGATAGTGCGAGACCCGGTAGCCCGGGGCCAGCGACACCGCGCGCTCGAGGCGCTCCGTGGCGGCGGCGTAGGCGCCCTCGCGCAACAGCGTCTCGCCGACGCCGTTGTAGCCCTGCGGGGCGCGCGGCGCAAGCTCGATCAGGCGCTCGAACTGCCGCCTCGCCCCGGCCAGATCGCCGGTCTCCAGCAGGGCGACCCCGAGCCGCTGCCGGAGGGCCGGGTGATCGGGCTCGTCTCCCGCCAACTCCAGCATCAGCTCCAGGGCGGCCGCGAGATCTCCGCTCTCGCGCGTCGCGACCGCCAGGTGGAACCGCCAGTCGGAGTCGCCAGGATCGAGGGCCACGGCGCGAGCGAACGCCTCGCGGGCCTCCGCCCACAGGTCGTTGGCCTCGTAGACCAGGCCCAGGCGCCCGTGCGCCGCCGCGCTCCGCGGCTCGGCCCGCGCCTGGGCCTCGGCGGCCCGCACCAGCTCGGCGACCGCCGCCTGGAGCTCGCCCGGCTCCCCGGGCGTGCCCCGCTCGCCGGCGCTCGACCCGGCACCCGGCGCGGTCGCCAGCGCGCCAATCGACAAGAGCGCGGCGGCGGCCCCGATCCGGCGCCGCGCCGCCCAGGTCTCCGCCGGCCGGCGCGCGGCTCTCGAATCGGGCCGGCTCGTCACGCGGGCAGTCTACCTCCGCCAGGCTAGCGCAGCCTGGCCGCGATCCCGCTTAGGGTCTCGCCGAGGGCCGTGCGGCGCTTGTCCGCGATCGAGTCGCCCCCGTCCTCTTCCGCCAGCGCCGCCGCCAGCGACTCCAGCCGGGCGGCCAGATCCGCGTCCCGGGCACCCTCCTCGAGCCGTGCCGCAGAGAGGTCGAGCGCCTCGGCCAGGCCGGCCGCGAGCGGCTCGGACAATCCCTCGCCGCGGCCGAGCTGATCGACGTACGCGCGGGCGACGACCGGCTCGGCCGGCCAGCGGACGCGGAACTGCTGCTGCGGGTTGAACACGCCGCCCTGCTCGGCCAGGGCCGCCGCGGCGATCTCGTTCTCGGACAGGAGGTCGCTGGGCGTCAAGACCAGCACGTCCAGCCCGCGGACGATCTCGGTGCCGTAGATGCGGCCGTCGTACCAGTAGGTGGACCAGAACCCGCCGACCACCAGCTCGTCGGCGTCGACGGGCCCGCGGTCGAAGTAGGCGATCTCGACCGGATGGGCCGAGTCGGTGAAGTCGACCACCGAGATGCCGCCCTGGTACCAGGCCTGGACGAAGATGTCGCGGCCCGGCACGGGGACGATCGAGCCGTTGTGCGCCACGCAGTTCTCCTGCTCCAGCTGCGGCGCCGGCATCTTGTAGTGGGCGCGGAACTCGAGCTTGGCTCCTGCCGCGCCGGGAACGATGTCGTAGATGGCGTCCGCGCCCCAGTCGAGCGGGTCGTAGGCGCGGCAGCGCGGCCGCATGCCGCCGCCCCACTCGTCGGTGAAGATGACCTTGGTGCCGTCGTTGTTGAACGTCGCCGAGTGCCAGTAGGCAAACCCCTTGTCGAAGACCTCGTCGATCCGCTTCGGGCTCAGCGGATCCGAGATGTCGAACAGGATGCCGTTGCCCGAGCACGCGCCGGCGGCGATCCCGAGCTCGGGGAAGACCGTGATGTCGTGGCACTCATCGGTTCGTCGGGTTTCCTGGGTGTCGTCGCCATGGTCGCCGCCGCGCCACAAGCCGGCCAGGATGCCCGATTCGGGATCGGCGAACACCGCCGGGCTCGCGACGATGCGCGCCTCGGCCGGCCGGTCGACCGGGATCTCGATCACGTCGATGCGAAAGAGCGCGGTGCGCTCGTCGCCGGGGGTCTCGTCGAAGCAGCCCTCCAGCTCCTCCTCTTTCCGCACCGAGCTGGTGCCCGAGTTGTAGACGATGATCTTGTCGTCGTCGCCCCGGCCGTCCATGTGCGGCCCGGAGACCACCGAGTGCGTGTGCGAGCCGCGGCAGGTCTGGACCGCGCCCACCTGCACCGGCCGGGTCAGGTCGCTGATGTCGAAGATGCGCAGCCCCCGGAACCTCTCGGCGCTCACGTCCTCGCGCACGCCCTGAAGCCCGCAGTCGAGCCGCCCGCGGGTCTGCTCGACCGACATGATCAGCAGGTCGCCAACGATCGAAACGTCCCCCTGCCCGCCCGGACAGACCACCGAGCTGAGCAGCCGTGGGAGCCCGGTGGCGTCGCCCCGAGGGGCGAGCCGGTAGACGTTGAAGCCGTGGTAGCTGCCGGCCACCAGCACGTCGCCGGCAAAGGCCATGTCGGTGTTGTCGAAGCTCAGCAGCGGCGAGCGCTTGTCCTTGTCGTCTTCGTCTTCGGCTTCGTCTTTCTTCTTACGGGGATCCTCGGCCTCTTCGGCGGCCCCTTCGGAGGGCTCGACCGGCTGGGTCGGATCGGCCGGCTCGGCCGCCGCTGCGGCCGCTCCGTCTCCGGTGGCGTCCTTCTGCGGGCGCTTCGGCGGCAGCCCCGCCGGGTTGCGCGGGTCGAAGAACCCGGGCGACTTGGGCAGCGAGCCGACCAGCTCCAGGTGCAGCGAGGCCTGGCCGGCGCTGTCGAGCCCGGGCGCCAGCGACGCGCGCGGATCGACCGACAGCCCCACCAGAAGCTCGTTCATGCGCTCGATCTCGGCGGTCTGGTCGTTGGTGACGTCGGTCGTGAACTCGAACAGCACCGGATCGTAGGCCGATCCCGGCTGCTCGAGCAGCTCCTCGACCATCTTCACCGCGCCCTCGTGGTGGGCGATCATCAGCTTCAGGAACAGCCGGTCGAACTCCGCGCCTGCCGCCGCCGCGAGCTCGGCCATCTGCTCCGCCGTCGCCATGCCCGCCATCTTGTGGTCGGTGTGCATCGCCTCGTGCGCCGTCGGCTCGGGCACGCGCTCGCCCCGCTCGGCGAGCCAGCGCTGCATGAACTCGATCTCGTCCTTCTGCGACGCCTCGATGCGCCCGGCGGCGTCGATCAGCTCGGGCCGGTTCGTGCGCCCGGCCACCAGCGCCGCCATCTCCAGGGCCTGGTGATGGTGCGGGATCATGTCCTGCACGAACTCGACGTCGGCCGGCGAGTAGCCGGTATCGGCGATCTCGATCGCCTCGTCGGCGCTGAGCTCGCGCGCCGGCGCACCCGGCGCGCCCGGCTGGACGATCGGGGCCTGGGCCAGGCAGGGCGCGCCACCGGCGGCTGCCGGCCCGAGCAGAAGCGCGCACAGGCAGGCGCGCCGGAGGCGGCGCACCAGCGCAGTAGGAAGCTGGTGAGCAGGTGGGGCTACGGGATCGGGGATGGCGCTCATGGGTTGTTCCTGCACTCCTCTCTTCACGGGGCCGCCGACCCTACCGCGGCGCGGTGCACCGGCCAGCACCGAATGATATCGCCCGCGCACGGCTCGGCGGAGCGGGTCGTGGCACGGAAAGGGCTCGGGCACCCCAGACGGGGCCTAAAGCGCAGCGCCCCCACTCCGTCACCACAAGAGGAGACTTGCCAGGCCTTGTCGCCTGGCAAGGCTCTCTCGTGCTCCCCGTTCAGAAGGGGCGCGAGCCAGCCCCGGACGGGGTGCCCGAGCCCTTTCCGTGCCACGACCCGGAGCGGCGGACCGAGGCGCCGCCCGCAAGGCGGTCAGCGCACGCCGACGAGCTCGCTCCGCGGCTTTCCCGCTCGATTCTCAGCCTGTCGCCGAAGGAGTCCATCGACCTGTCGGAAAGATCTCCCCGAGCGGCATCTCGAGACCGGGCAGGAGCGGCGTCGAGAGGCAGTCGCCGGCCGCGCGGGCGAGCTCGGCGACGCGCTCGAGCTCGCCTCCGGCCCGGCGGCGCAAGACCTCGATGGCGTCCGCCTCGGGGTCGACGATCCAGTACTCGCTCACCTCGCACCGCTCGTAGAGCTTGCGCTTGATGCCCAGGTCGCGCTTGCGGGTGCCCGGCGAGAGGATCTCCACCACCAGGTCGGGCGAGCCCTGGACGTTGGCGCGGGTCACGACCGGCCAGCGCTCCCGGCTGACGTAGAGCAGATCGGGCGCGACCACGTCGAAATCGGAGAACACAACGTCGAACGGCGACAGGAAGACCTCGCCCAGGTCGTGCTCCCGGAGGTGCGCCTTGATCAGGAAGTGGAGGTTCCCGAGGACGAGCTGGTGGCGGGCCAGCGGCGACGCGGTCACGTAGTGAACCCCGTCGATGATCTCGTGGCGCTTGCCGTCGTCCGGGAGCTGGAGGAAGTCCTCGTAGGTGAGCTTGGTGCGGGCGGTCGGCTCGGGCATCGATCTCCTTTCATTGTACAGAAGGACGGAAACCGCCCCGGGGCCATCCCCGCCCGCCCCGCGCCCCGGTGCAGCAGGCTTCACAGCGCCGCCGCCCGGGGCCGGCTACCCTGGCTCCGACCATGGACGTCACCAAGCTCAAGCACGTCTACGACCGCCTGGATCACCTCGACGACCGGCTGACCCACCGGGTGCGTCCGCGGCAGCCGGCCAACATGGGCCGGCTGACACCGGATCTCATGGAAGCGCGGGTCAAGGACCTCTCGCAGTTCACGGTCGAGCTCAAGGAGATCGTCCGCGAGCTGGTCGAGTCGCTGGCGCCGGCGCGGTAGGCACCGGCGCGGACTCTACCCGCCCCCGAGCTCGGCGAGGCGCTTCGCCGCCGGGTGCTGCGGCTGGATCGCCGCGGCGGCCCTGAAGCGCTCGATCGCCTCGTCGGCCCTACCCAGCCCCTCGAGCACCACCCCGAGGTTGTAGAGGCTGTCGGCGGAGCGCGGCTCGAGCTCGATGGCGCGCTCGAAGTGGGTCTGGGCCGCATTCAGGTCGCCGCGCCGCAGCAGCACGGTGCCCCAGTTGTGCTCGATCTCGGGATCGGCGGGGGCGAGGCGGGCGGCGCGCTCGAACTCGCGCAGGGCGGCGTCGAACTCGCCGCCGAAGGCGAGCTGGTTGGCCCGCCGCTTGACCGAAGCCGCCAGCTGCTTTCGGGCGCCGGCTCCTTCGCTCTCTTCGAGCAGGGCGAGGGCTTCGAGAGCCGCGTCGACGTCGCCCTTGTTCAGGCTGCGGGAGATGCGGCTCCGCAAGCTCTCCGGGTCTACCGCCAGGTTCTGCATCTCGAAGAAGATCTGGTCGGGCAGCGGCGCCTCGCCGGTCAGCGTCTGCGCCTTGCGTGCGGCCTCGGCCGCCTGCTCTGGCCGGTCCACGAGGGCGTAGGCCCTCGCGAGCGCCACCTGGGCGATGCGATCACCCGGCGCCAGCCGGGCCGCCTGCTCGAGCTGGTCGACGGCCGAGGGTCCATCGCCCAGCAGCACCAACGCCTGGCCCAGGCCGCGATGGGCCAGGACCAGCTTCGGATCCAGCTCGACCGCCTTCCGGTAGGCGTCGCGGGCCTCGGACCAGCGCCCGAGCCGCATCAGCGCATCGGCGTGGCGGACGTGGGCCGGCGGGTAGCCGGGCACGAGCCGAATCGCCTCGCGGAAGAGCTCGTCGATCCGCTCCCCGTCGGCGCCCCGGATATCTTCGACGCTGGCGAGCAGATAGGCCCACCGGGGCTCCCCGGGGGCGAGCTCGCCTGCTCGCTCGTAGCAGGCGACGGCTTCGTCGTGGAGCCAGTGGGCCTGGAACACCTCGCCCAACCGTCCCAGGGCGGCTGCCGACCCGGGGCTGGCCAGCGCGACCGCTCGCGCTTCGCGGATGGCTCGGGCCACCGGTGGCGTCATTGCCGAGGTGTCGGGGTTCGGCAGAACGAAGCTCGACCCCGATGCCGCACGCGGTGCCCGACGAGCCTCTGGCTTCTCCGGAGCATCCGGTGCCTGCGGCACTGGCCCGTCGCGGCCATCGCGGTCGCGGTGCCCCAGGCCGAAGGCGAGCACGAGGCCGAGCGCGAGCACGCCGGCAGCGGCGGCGGTAAGCGTCAGCCGGCGGCGTCGCGAACGGGCGGCGCCGGCCGCGGAGCGCTCGCCAGGCGCCGCCGAAGGCCGGTTCCGCTTGCGCCGGCCGGCCTTACCCACCGGCCGGCTCCCCGCTTCCCCGGCGCAGGGTCACCGCCCGATCGACCGGCCCGCCTGGAAATACCTCTTCGCTGCCGTCGGGCCAGCGCACCTCGATGCGATCGACGGCCAGGGCGTTGCCGAGGCCGAAGTGCAGCTCGGGCGAATGGCTCGACAGGTAGCCGAACGAGGTCGCGACCTG
>JBFGLX010000098.1:0-11009 GCA_041575955.1 Thermoanaerobaculia bacterium | reverse complement strand
TTTCGGGCGACCGGGGACGTGCGGCTCGCGGGCGCGAGCATCGGCGGCAACCTCGACTGCTCGGGAGGCTCGTTCTCGAGCCCCGACCGCGAAGCGCTGGCGGCGGAGCGGCTCGAGTGCGGGGGGAACGTGCTGCTGACGCGGGGCTTCACGGCGCGCGGCGAAGTGCGGCTGCCGAGCGCCAGGATCGGCGGCGATCTCGAATGCCACGGCGGCGTGTTCGAGAATCCGTCGGGCGACGCCCTGACCGCCGACCGGCTCGACTGCAAAGGCGGGATCTCGGGCCGTGGCGTGCTGGTCAGGGGTCGGGCCCGGCTCCGGGGAGCCGAGCTCCGCGGCGATCTCGACCTCCGGGACGCCACGTTCGAGAATCCGGGCTCGACGACGCTGCTTGCCGACCGGCTCGTCTGCGCCGGCGACGTCAATCTCAAGGAGGGCTTCCGCTCGCAGGGCGAGGTGCGCTTGCTGAGCGCGCAGTTGGGCGGAGACCTGAACTGCGACGACGGCTCCTTTTTTAATGCCGACGGCGACGCGCTGTCGGCGGACAGCGCGCGCTGCGACGGCAGCGTCTACCTGGCGAGGGGCTTCCGGGCTCGAGGGGCGGTGCGGTTGGTCGGCGCCACCATCGGCGGGGATCTCAACTGCGACGAGGGCAGCTTCGAAACGCCGCGCGGCGATGCCCTGGCGGCCGAGCGCTGCGTGTGCAAGGGCGACGTCTTCCTGCGGCAGGGCTTCCGGGCCGTGGGCGAGGTCAGATTCGTCGGCGCCACGGTGGCGGGCGATCTCCTGTGCGACGGCGGCAGGCTCGAGAGCCCGGGTGCGGTGGCGCTCAACCTGACCCGGGCGACCGTCGAGAAGGGGCTCCAGATCAAAGCGCTGACGAGCGCGCCTCGAGGCCGGTTCGAGCTCGGCGACGCGCGGGTGGGAGCCTTCTCCGACGACCGACAGAGCTGGCCCGAGGCGCTGAACCTCCAGGGCTTCCACTACCAGAGCATCGACCCCATGGAGCTCCAGATGCGTCTCGAGTGGCTCGAGCGAGCCGATTTCGCGCCGCAGCCCTACGAGCGGCTGGCCGAGGCGTTGCGCAGCCACGGCAGCAGGGAGGCCGCGGTCGAGGTGCTCATGGCCAAGCACCGGGAGCGAGTCCGGCGCGGCGGCGAGTCCGAGTCAACCAGGCTCCGGCTCCGGTTCCTCGGGCTGACGGTGGGCTACGGCTACCGGCCGTCGCGCGCCTTCTGGGGTCTGCTGGCGTTCTGGCTGCTGGGGTGGTGGATCTTCGGCTGGGCGGCGGGCGAGAAGATCATGGCGCCCACGAGCGCGACCCTGACGGGCACGGAGGCCTGGCGGCAGAACCGCGAGATCCCGGCCGAGTTCCAGGACTATCCGGCCTTCGTGCCGGCGGTCTACTCACTCGATGCGCTGATCCCCGTGATCAGCCTGCAGATGGAGGAGCACTGGCGGCCCTCGCTCGCCCGACGGGGCTCGCCGGCGCGGGGAGCGCTGCTCGCCTGGGCCGCCTGGATCTACCTGCGAGTCCACATCGCGCTCGGCTGGGTGTTGACGACGCTCGCGGTCCTGTCGTTCACCGGCCTCGTCCGGCTGCAGTGAGCCCGAGCGCCCGGCGCAGCTCTCGGCCGCCCCGCGCCACGAGGACCGAGCGCAGCTCGCGAGCGCTCCGTCGGAACATCCGCAGCAGACGATCGCAGTCGACGCCCGGCGCGCAGACCGAGAAGTCCGGCGCCAGCAGCAGGCCCTCCGCGGAGGGCAGCGTCCTCAGGTTCTCGCAGAAGCGGAAGTAGTCGGCGACCGTCAGGACGGCCTCGCGATCGAGCTCGCCGAAGTCGGTGAAGATGTCGGCCACGTAGCCCGCGTCGGCTTCCCAGAGACCGGCGGCGTGGACGGCGGCCCGGCGCACCAGGCAGGGCAGACAGCTGCCGTCGTGGGTCGCGCCCGCCGCGTCGACCCCTCGCCGCTTCGCGACCGCGCGCAGCTGCGCCCAGTGCCAGCAGGAGTTGGAGTCGGCGAGGAGACCCGAGAGCCGCGGGTCGGCGAACGCCTCCAGCGCCTCGCCCTTGGTCATGTAGAGCAGCGGGTTGTCGATCCGCAGCCGGGTCCGAGAGACCCGCTGGATCAGGCGCTGGAAGCCTCCGACGAAGCGCGGGTCGACCGAGCGGGTCCGGATCTGCCCTTCGTTGAACAGCGGGTAGATGGCCAGCGGGCCGCTCTCGCAGATCAGTACGCGTCTGCTGCCGAAGTGGAGCGCCGCCGAGCAGGCCAGGCTGAGCAGCATGAAGGGTCGGAGAAAGCGCGCCATCGGCTGGCGGCGCCGGGGCCTCAGCGGCAGGGGGTTCGAGGGCGCGCCGGAGGGCGCGACGTAGACGCCGAGGTGATCGAGCCGGTCGGAGCCGTAGATCGCCCGCAGGCGCCCGACCAGGTGCTTCTGGAGCGCGGCCAGCGAGCTGTTGGCGTAGTGGCTCAGGAGGATCGGCCGCTCGCCCGCCTCCAGCAAACGGACGGCGCCGGCCAGGCTGTCGAGGCCGCCCGAGAAGAGGCAGACCGGCCGATCGGTGCGGCGCCGGGCGAGCCTCGAGTGCGGAGCGGTGCCGGGAGTGCCGCGCGGCTCGAAGGACAGCGTGAGATCGTCGCGCGTCAGGATCGAAGCGACGCGCTCGATCCGCCGCGCCACGGCGCTCCAGCGCTTCGGGCAGCGCACCCGGAGCTCGAAGTCGAGCCGCCGGCCCAGGTGCCGCTGGCGCGACACCACGACGCCGGCCATGTAGACCGCGGCCCCGATCTCGACCAGGTCGCGGACGAGCGGGGCGATCCCGTCCTCGATCGCCGAGCCCGGGCCGCCGCGCAGCCAGTCGCAACCGACGGATACGTTGCCGCCGACCCGGTTCAGCACCAGGAGGGTCACCCGGGGATCTTCGGGGTCGCCGCGCTCGAGCGCATCCTCCAGCCGGTCGGAGGCGACCACCCGGAAGACCGGGTCGGGCAGGCCGCGGCCCGGATGGCGCGGCACGCGGCCGCCGATCTCGCGGAAGCCGGCACGAACCGCCTCGCGGACCGCGCCGAAGTCGGTTTCCGGCAGCGCCGCCAGAAGATGCGGCAGCAGGCGCTCGGCCCAGGCCGCGCAGGTGCCGGTGAGCCACCGGCGCCAGGAGCGCTCCTCGGCGAGCGACCGAAAGCGGCCATCGATCGTGAAGTGGTAGAGGTAGGCGGGCTCCGGCTCCGAGTGGCGGTCCTCGCGGCGGATCAGGTCGATACAGAGCTCGAACAGGAATTGGGCGAGGAACCGTCGCAGGAGGCGTCGCTCGCGCGGCCGTCCGAGCCCGCGAGCGAGGGTGGTCGCCGCCGCCCTCGCGGAGGGCCGCCGACGACGTCCGGGACGCAGCCCGGCGCCGATGAGCTGCTCGACGACGGCCTTCTTGACCGCTCGCTCGACGATCTCGCCCAGCGGGTAGCAGGCGAGCGCCGGGCGCCGGCGGACCATCGCCAGCCACGCGCCGTCGGGGACCGACCAGGGATCCAAGCGGCCGCTCCGCGCGGGCTCGAAGCCTCGACCCGGCAGGGCGCCGCGACGCAGGCGCCGCTCGAGGCGGTCCAATCCCCGCGCCGCCTCGATCAGGAAGCCCGAGAGGTACCAGTCGTCGAGCTGGCCGAGGCTCGCGGCCAGAATGCGCGCGGTCGCGGCCGGGTCCCTGCTCAGGGCGGGCCCCCGAGGCGTCATGGGCCGATCTTACGGGCTGCGGCTAGCGGTCGGCCCAGCGCGGCTCGTCCTCGCCGAATGCCAGGTAGCCCAGGCATTTGTAGGCCAGCGCCGCGGCGGTGAACTCGCACGCGTGGAGCCCCGGGGCGGGACGTACCTCGACGATGTCCATCGCCACCACCTCCTTGGCGTCGAACAGCTCGCGCAGCAGGGCGAGGGTCGGATACCAGTGGCCGCCGCCGGGGACCGGGGTGCCGGTGGCGGGCAGGAACCCGGGGTCGAAGTAGTCGATGTCGAACGTCAGGTAGACGCGTTTCGGCAGCCGGTCGAGCTCCGAGCGAAAGGCCTCGGAGGTCAGATCCGACAGCTGCCTTCCCCAGATCACGGCGAGCTCCTGCTCGCGGATCAGCTGCGCCTCGGGCGTCGATACGGCGCGGATGCCGACCGCCAGGGTCGAGAGGTCGAGGTCGAGGATGCGCCGCATCGCGCAGGCGTGGCTGTAGCGGCTGCCCTGGTAGCGATCCCGCAGATCGCCGTGGGCGTCGAACTGGACCACGCCGAGCTCGCCGTGGGCCTCGATCGCCGCCTCGACCAGAGCCGGTGTGATCGCGTGCTCGCCGCCGAGCGCCAGCACGAACTTGCCGTCCGCCATCGGCGCGAGCGCGCCCGCGCGAATCGCGTCGAGCGCGGCCTTCTTGCTGTCGTGCTGGGGATCGAGGTCGGGGAGGGTGGCGATCCCCTGCGAGCTGACCTCGATCTCCAGCTCGTCGTCCCAGAGCTCGAGATGGTGCGAGGCCCGGAGGATCGCCTCCGGCCCGCCGCGCGTGCCCTGCTCCCAGCAGGTCGTTCGCTCGTACGGGACCGGCAGGATCGCCGAGCGGGCCGACTCGTAGTCGCGCTCGTCCGGGGTCAGGTCGGCGAAGGGGATCGGATGGCTGTCCATGAGCGTCCGGCCTTGGCAGCGGCCACTATGCCACAGGAGGGCCCTGCGCCCTGCCGCCCGGATCGGACAGACGGCCGGCCCTTCTCGCGTCTCTACTAACGATGGCCGGCAGATCCGACTTCGTCCGCGAGGTGCCCGTGGCGGAGCGGCCGCGCGAGCGGCTGCTCGAGAACGGCAGCAGCGCGCTCACCGATACCGAGCTGGTGGCGATTTTGCTGCGCACCGGCAGGCGGGGCCTGTCGGTGGTCGACCTGGCGCGGCGGCTGCTGCGCAAGTGGGGCGGCCTGGCCGGGCTGCTGGGCGTGACTCCCGAGGCCCTGCGGCAGAACGGGCTCGGGCCGGCCAAGAGCGCGGTGCTGCTGGCGGCGATCGAGATCGGCCGCCGGCTGGCGCGCGCCCGCCTGCCCGAGCGCGAGCCGCTGGCCAACGCCGAGGCGGTCGCCAGCTACCTCGGCCTGCGCTACTCGCTCAAGGACCAGGAGGTCATGGGAGCGCTCTATCTCGACACCCGCAACCGGCTGATCGCGGAGAGCGAGATCTACCGCGGCACCCTGAACCGGGCCGCCGCCGAGCCGCGCGCCATCCTCAAGCGCGGCCTGCTGAGCGACGCGGCCGGCTTCATTCTCTTCCACACCCATCCGAGCGGTGACCCGTCGCCGAGCGTCGAGGACGTCGGCTTCACCCGCCGGGTGTCGGAGGCCGGCGAGGTGGTCGGCATCCGGCTGGTCGATCACCTGATCCTGGCCGCCGGTGGCCGCTGGCTGTCGCTGCGCAGCCGCGGCGGCTGGTAGGAGATAGCGGGTAGGATAAGGCGATGGGCTCGTTTTATATCTCGACCCCGATCTACTACGTCAACGATCTGCCCCACATCGGGCATATCTACACGACGGTGGTCGCCGACGTGGTCGCTCGCTACCGCCGATTCATCGGCGACGACGTGTTCTTCGTGACCGGCACCGACGAGCACGGCCAGAGCATCATGAAGGCGGCCGAGAAGCTCGGCATCGAGCCCGGCGAGCAGGCCGATCGGGTGGTGTCGCGCTACCACCGGTGGTGGGAGACGCTCGGCATCTCGCACGACGATTTCATCCGCACGACCGAGGCGCGGCACCGGCGCGCGGTCGAGGAGATGGTCGCCCGGATCGAGGCTTCGGGCGATTTCTACACCGCGCTGCACGAGGGCTGGTACTGCACCTCGTGCGAGAGCTTCTATACCGAGAAGGAGCTCTTGCCGGGCAATCGCTGCCCGACCCACGAGAGCGAGACCGAGTGGCAGTCGGAGGAGAACGTCTTCTTCCGGCTGAGCGCGTACCAGGATCGCCTGCTCGAGCTCTACGCCGGCGAGCCGCCGTTCGTGATCCCGCCGAGCCGCGCCAACGAGGTGCGCAGCTTCGTCGAAGGCGGGCTCAAGGACATCTCGGTCAGCCGCGCGGGGCTGGGCTGGGGCATCCCGTTCCCGGGGCGCGACAACGAGGTCATCTACGTCTGGCTCGACGCCCTGACCAACTACCTCTCGGCCCTCGGCCTGGGCTCGAAGGACACCTCGAAGCTCGACCGCTTCTGGCACGACGGCGGTATCCGCATCAACCTGATCGGCAAGGACATCCTGAGGTTCCACGCCATCTGGTGGCCGGCCTTCCTGATGTCGGCCGGCCTGCCGGTGCCGAGCACCGTCGCCATCCACGGCTGGTGGCTGCGCGACGACAAGAAGATCTCGAAGTCGGTCGGCAACGTCGTCCGTCCCGACGCCCTGGTCGAGCGCTTTGGCCCCGACGCCCTGCGCTACTTCCTGCTGCGCGAGATGGTCTTCGGCCAGGACGCGTCGTTCTCCGACGAGGCCTTCGTCGACCGCTACAACAGCGATCTCGCCAACGACCTCGGCAACACGATGAGCCGGCTGGTCAAGCTGTCGCGCTCGAGCTTCGACGGCAAGACCCCGCCCGAGGCCTGCGGCGACAATCCGCTGATCGCGGCCGCCGAGACGGCGGTGGACGAGTACCACGAGGCGATGCGGGAGTTCGCCTTCACGCGGGCGCTCGGCAGCCTCTGGCGCCTGCTGTCCGAGGTCAACCAGTACCTGGTCGCGCGCGAGCCGTGGAAGCTGGTCAAGACCGAGGGCGCATCGGCGGGCGTGTCGCGGATCCTGTGGAACGGCCTCGAAGGGCTGCGCATCGTCACCACCGCGCTCGCCCCGGTGATGCCGCAGACCGCGGCGGGCATCCTGGAAGCGATCGGGGCCGCCGATGTCCCGCTCGAGCGCGACTCGCTCGCCTGGGGCCGGACGCCGCTCGACCGGCCGCTGGCCGACGCCGCGCCGTTCTTTCCGCGCATCGACAAGGCCGCCTTCCTGAGCGGCGACGAGCCCGAACCGGCCGCGCCGCGCCAACCGAAGCCATCTGCGAGCCCCGCTGCCAAAGCGAAGCCGGCTCAGGAGTCCGACATGATCACGATCGAAGAGTTCTTCCAGACCCAGCTCCGAATCGCGACGATCACCGCCGCCGAGCGCATCGAGGGCACCGACAAGCTGGTCAAGCTGGCGGTCGACCTGGGTGAAGAGAGCGAGCGGACGCTGGTGGCCGGCATCGCGCAGGAGTACCCAGCCGACGAGCTCGTCGGCCGCCAGATCGCCGTCGTCGCCAACCTGAAGCCGGCCAAGCTGCGCGGCGTCGAGTCGCAGGGCATGCTGCTGGCGGCGTCGGTGGACGGCAGGCCGGTGCTCCTGAGCCCCGACGAGAAGGTCCCCAACGGCACGCCGGTGAAGTAAAGGGGATGTCTTGGTTGGCCTGACCTCCGACGCCCACCTCGCCGCCCTGGCGATCGAGAGGGGGCGACTCGAACGCTGGTGAGAAGGTCAGGCTAGTGCAGATCCGAGAGGCACCTTACCCAGCCACCCTTGTTCACCGACATCCAGTAGACGCGCTCTCGCGGGGGACAACCGGGCTCATCGCAGTGAGAGCCGAACTTCGTCCCGGGTCCGGTTGCGACCGCCCAGAAGGCGTTGTAGCAGCCGAAGCCCGCGGGACAGTATTCCGACAGATACGGGTGCGTGGAAGACCAGTGGATGCCGTTCTCGCCCGGTAGGTCCGGATCTCCGTCGCCGCAGCCATCCAGGGCCGACTGGCAGACGGATGGGGGCAGGAGCGTCTGGAGCTGAGCTACGTCGGGCAGGTGCCAGTCGGTTCTACCGGCCAGATTCAGACTTCCGCAGGCCGACTGGGCGCTGTTGCCGGTGTCTCCGAAAACGGTCTTTGACCAGAGCAGGTTGTTGGCTTCATCCGCTACCGTTCCATCGCCGCGGTCCGCGAGGGTCGCCGGATAGCAGACGGCATCGGCCTCCTCGAATCCGCCGGGGTAGTAGGCGAAGCTTTTTCGGGCGCGGCAGTGGTCGACACACTGGATCACGACGTCCGTTACGTCCTCGTGCTCGATGACGCCGCTCCCCGTCGCCTCATCCGCGTAGCACTTCTTGTAGTCGTAGGGCTGCATCGAGACGGTGACCTCATAGGGTTCGCCGTCCCTGACCTCGATGGGGAAGGTGAACGTGCCCTTCCTCGTCATGACGACGTCGTAGGCGGACCAGCCGTTCAGCCGCAGGTGCAGATCCCGCACCTTCCCCTTTGCGGGCAGGCTCGGCACACTGCCGCCCACCGAGAAGGTGCACTCGGTTTCCTGGACATCGTGGTAGGCCGAGTAAATGCTGCTGGTCCCCATCACTCTCAGAACGGTGATGAAGGCCCTGCCCTTGAACTGCACCGGGTTGTCGTTGGGATCGCAGTTCGGAACATTGCCGTTGGCGCCGCAGCTGAGATCGCAGGCCACCTGTAGGCCGTTGTAGATTCCCTGGCCAAAGACCGAGTTGTAACCGCTCTCCCAGTCAGGGTTCGCCCACTCGTCCAGACCGTTGCCCAGGCTGTCGTTCAGGGCGGTTTCGCTGGAGTACGCGTTATCAGCGTCGTCGCCCGGATTACCCTTATAGATCGCGGTGGAGGTGACGATCACCTGGGTCTCGTCCGGGAGGCCCGAGTCGGGCCAGATGTGGTAAGCGATGCTGACGTTGAAATGCCCGGCCTGCACGGCCGCCGACTGCAGCAGCAAGCAGAGCACGAGTGTGCTCGATTTGCGGACGTCTTTCACCGTCTGGGCTCCTCTGGTGCCACATCCAGCGCCACCATTGTGGGTGCCACTT
Source organism: Thermoanaerobaculia bacterium (assembly GCA_041575955.1). GTDB lineage: Bacteria > Acidobacteriota > Thermoanaerobaculia > Multivoradales > JAHEKO01 > JAHEKO01. Next base: position 2,171 of record JBFGLX010000098.1, on the reverse strand, counting down.
CGCGGAGCAGGAAGGCACGGAAGCCATTCCAGTCCGACGCCGACAGCGCCTTGCTGAGGCCGACGAGATTGCGAATGCTGACCTCTTCGGGGTCGCGGTGCCAGGCCGCGAGCAGGCTAGTGATTTCGCTCGCCGGACGACCGGACACTCGGGAAAGAACCTCGACATCCCTGGCGGCCGCCCCATAGCTGGCGGGGCCGAGCTCCTCCTTCGCCTTCCGCAGCACGCTCAGAAACTCTTCCTTCTGCGGGCGAAGCTCGTCCATCAGGCTGGAGCGCTCGTTCCAGTTTCGCTCGGCCAGCGTCAGAACGGCATCGATACCCTCGTCGGAGAGGTCGTAGGCAGAGAGTCGCTCACGGGTATCCTCCGGCCAGGTCGGGTGCCCGACGGAGCGGTAGGAGAACATCTCGAAGACCTCGGCAGCCCTGAACAGCTCCGGCGTGAGGCTCCCGATCACGCAATATGAGACCCTTCCGAGATTCTCCACGGGCTCGACACGGCCGATAGTCGCCGCTTCCTGGTACCGTCGCTGGTGCTCAGCCGGGCTCATCAGAGCGGCGCGCAACTCGGCGGGGGTGAGAGAATCGCTAAGGGTAAGCCAGTAGTGTGAGTCGGAGGACCAGAATGGCGAGTCCGCCGGTGGATAGGCCTCCTCGCGGTGTCCAGCTGCCGCGCCTTGTGCAGGTGCGGCGCCAGAAAACAGCCAGAGTGCGGGCAGCAGGGCGAGACTCAGAAACCGGCGCCCGTGCAAGAGGTATCGAAACATGGTTTGGCCTCCTTTTCTCTTCGAGGACCGAGGCTACTCGAGGCTGGCTGCCGCCGAGTGCCCAGACTTGACGCGATTCTCATGCCGCGTGCCCTTCGACCTCGTGCACGTTTAGTGCCTTGACTATTCTAGAACGCGAGACGAGCGCCCGAAACTGATCACCGGGCCCGCCGAGCACCCAGCCGAATCTCGTGAAGATCGTCTACTTGGGGTAGAGATCCGGCCCTCCTCGCGCATCTCCGTGTCGAGCGCCAGAGCCTCGAAGCCCGGCGAGGCCCAGGCAGATAGCCGCCGGCGGGGAGCGCGGCCCTCGAGTCCGTCAGCAGTCGCAGCAGGTCGCCGTCGTCCAGCACGTGCACGATGACGGCAACCCGTCCCGAGAGCGGCTACACCGGGTTGGGGACGTCCACGAACTCGACCTCGAGCCCGAACTTCTCGGCCAGGTGCTCACCGAGAGCGCGGATGCCGAGCCGCTCGGTGGCGTAGTGGCCGGCGGCGAGGTAGTGGATGCCGGCCTCGCGGGCGACGTTCATCACCCACTCCTTGATCTCGCCGGTGACGTAGGCGTCGAGGTCGAGCTCGATCGCCTCGTAGAGGACGCGCTCGCCGCCGCCGCTGACGATTCCCAGGGTCGAGATCTCGGGCGGGCCGGAGCCGACGAGGGTGGGCTCCTGGCCGAACAGCTCGGTGCACCGGCGGACCAGCTCGAAGATCCCGACCGGCTCGGGCAGCGCGCCGCGGAAGCCGACCGGCTCGCCGCCGAACTCGGCGAACGGCGCCGGCTCGGCGACCCCCAGGGCGCGGATGGCGAGTGCGTTGTTGCCGAGCTCCGGGTGCCGGTCGAGCGGCAGGTGGTAGGCGATCAGGCTGATGTCGTTGCGGATCAGCTCGGCCAGGCGCCGGTGGAGGAGCCCGGTGAGCGGCTCGGGCTTGTCGCTCTGCCAGAGCAGGCCGTGATGCACCAGGACCGAGTCGGCGCCGAGCGCGCGCGCGCGCACGAACAGCTCGTGGCAGGCCGAGACCCCGGTGACCAGCTTGGAGATCTCGGCCCTGCCGTCGACCTGCAGCCCGTTGGGGCAGAAGTCGTCGCCACGACTGGCATCCAGGTAGTCGTCGAGATAGCGGACCAGGTCCCGGAGTCTCATCTGCGCCATCGGATCGCCCCGCTCACCCTCTGATCCCTCTCTCTCCCTCACGGGGAGAGAGGGACGCCCCCGCCCTGTTGTTGCCTGGTGGGAGCTCGTTGCACATGTCGAGGGACAGGTGCCTTCGGGTGTCTAGCGACTGGTCCGTGAGCGTCCGCGGTCGCCGCCGCCACCCCGGCCTCCGCCGCGCCCGCCGCGTCCGCGCGGCGGACCGCCCCGGCGCCCGCGGTCGCGGGGTGGACGTCCTCCTCCCGGCCGGT
>JBFGLX010000097.1:0-11111 GCA_041575955.1 Thermoanaerobaculia bacterium | reverse complement strand
GGGCGAGCTCGCCACCGAGCTGGCCGCGGTCCACCGCGCCGAGGTCAAGCACGTCTATCGCCACGCCCTCCGGGGCGCCGCCTTCCGGATGACCCGGGCGCAGGCCGAAGCCATGGCTCGAAACCCCTGGGTCGCGCGGGTCGAGGAGGACACCGTCTTCTCGCTCGTCGGCGACCAGGCTAACCCCCCCTCGTGGGGCCTCGACCGCGTCGACCAGCGCAACCTGCCGCTCAACAACAACTACCACTACGACTTCACCGGCAGCGGCGTGCGGGTCTACGTCATCGACAGCGGCATCCGCACCACCCACAACGATTTCGGCGGCCGGGCCGTCTGGGGAAAGGACTGCACCGGCCAGGGGCAGTCCGACCCGATCGGCCACGGTACCCACGTCGCCGGCAGCATCGGCGGCACCATCTACGGCGTCGCCAAGAGCGTCAGCCTCTACGCCGTCAAGGTCTGCACCAGCGCCACCAGCTGCGACAACTCCCACATCCTCTGCGGCATCGACTACGTCACCGCCCAGAAGCAGGCCAGCCCGGCGGTCGCGATGGTCGCCAACATGTCCCTCGGCGGGCCGCTCAACACGACCCTCAACAACGCGGTCGACACCGCGGTCAACGCCAACGTCTTCTACGCGGTCGCGGCCGGCAACAACGCCGCCGACGCCTGCACCAGGTCGCCGGCGTCGGCCGGCAACGCCTTCACCGTCGGCGCGACCAGCATCAACGATGCCCGCTGGTCGAGCTCGAACTTCGGCGCCTGTCTCGACGCCTTCGCGCCGGGCGACGGCATCACCTCGGCCTGGCACACCTCGAACACCGCCCTCCAGACCATCAGCGGTACCTCGATGGCGACGCCGCACGTCGCCGGCGCCGCGGCGCTCATCCTGCAGTCGAACTCGAGCTGGAGCCCCTACCAGGTGACCAGCGAGATCGCTTCCCGCGCCACCCTCAACAAGGTCACCAACCCGGGCTCGGGCTCGACCAACCGGCTGCTCTACACGCTGGCCGTCGCGCCGCCCGCCGGCTCGCCGCCGATGCCCGCCTCCCTGACGATCACCAACGGCAGGTGCTGGGCCACCAACAGCGCGAGCTGGGCCGCCTCGGCGGGCGCCACCTACTACGAGCTCTGGCGCTCGACCAACAGCTCCTACACCACCCAGACGCTGGAGTACTCCGGCGCCAACACCTCCCATGGCTTCCTCGCCAGCACCAACACCTATCTGCGCGTGCGGGCCTGCAACGGCTCCGGCTGCAGCGGCTACCGCGTCGGCGACAAGCCGGCCTCGTACTACAACGGCTGCTGACCCGCGCGCGGGACGCTGACGCCCATCGCGTCAGCCCTCACGGCAGCGGTTTCGGGGTCCGGCTCGGGAGAGCCGGACCCCTTTGTCGGTTTCGGGGCCGGCCTCTCCAAGAGAGGTGCCCAAGAGAGGGGCAGAAGTCCTAAGAGAGGTGCCAGCCGAACGACGCTAGCCAGCACGAGGCCAGGAAGAGGGCCGGACTCCCCTGGAAAAGCTGTAGGAGCGCCAGAGCGAGCGTTCGACTGAATGGGGGTTCAGTTTGACGCCGTTTTCCGGTTCGTGTGTTGACAGGCTTTCAGCTTACAGCATACAGTTACAGCATGCCGTTGACCGATCGGCGAACCCAGCTCTATCTCACGGAGGAGCAGTACCAGGCCGTGATGCGCCTCGCGCGGGATCGGGGGGTCTCGCTCGCCGCCGTGGTGCGTGAGGCCGTGGACGAGTACGTCGCGGCCTGCGAGTCGGAATCGGTCGCGCCCTGGCAGAGGGACAGCGCTCGCCGCCTGGTGGGCAGCCTGGAGCTGCCGGCGCCGGAGGAGCGGAACGGCGAGCGCGGCCTCGATGAAGCCATCGATCGGAGCGTCTACGACGAGATCGAAGGCTCGTGATCTTCGCCGACAGCTCGGGGTTCATCGCCACGTTCGACGCTCGCGACCAGCGGCATGAGCGAGCTCGGCGGGCGTGGCGGAGCTTCGAGAGCGACGGGGTCTACCTGCTGACCTCGCAGCTGGTCGTGGCGGAGACGGTGACCCACCTGCGCCGCCGCGGCGGCTGGCAGGCTTCCCGGCAGGTGGGGGAAGCCCTGCTGCGGAGCCGGGTCATCGAGATCGCCGGTCTGGACCGCCAGCAGCTCGAAAGCGCCTGGCGCGAGTTCGTGCGCAGTGCCGATCCCAAGCTGTCGCTCTGCGATGCGGCGTCCTTCGTCTTGATGCGGGAGCGCGGCATCGCGACCGCCTTCACGTTCGACCGCCACTTCGCGGACGCCGGATTCGACGTGATTCCCTGACCGGCCGCACCCGAAACTCCTGAGCGGGCGAACCTGGTAAAGTCGGTGGCTCGCGGGGCTTCCTCCCCGACGAATCCCGACAAGTCGTGTCGCAAGCCGTGTCGATGGTCAACGAAACGCCCGTGCCGGAGCTCGCTCCCGATGCGCGCTCGATCCGCAGACGCGTCGACCAGCGCCTCTCGCAGCTGGTGCCCGCCGCGGACGTGCCGCCCGGGCGGCTGCACGAGGCGATCCGCTACAGTCTGCTGGCGCCGGGCAAGCGGGTGCGGCCGATCCTGGCGCTGCACGCCGCGCGTGCCTTCGGCGGCGACGAGAGCGCGGCGCTCGACCCGGCCTGCGCGATCGAGATGGTCCACGCGGCGTCCCTGATCGTCGACGACTTCCCGTTCATGGACGACGCCAGCCACCGGCGGGGGATGCCGGCGAATCACCGGGCGTTCGGCATGGAGACGGCCACCCTCGCGAGCTTCGCGCTGCTCAACCGGGCGTTCAGCGTGCTGGCGGCGGCCGAGGGCCTGAGCAGCGAGGCGCGCGTCCGCCTGGTGTCGCGGCTGTCGTCGGCGCTCGGAGACTGCGGCGGCGCGATCGCCGGCCAGGAAGAGGATCTCGAGGCACCGGCGGAGGCCGGTCTGTCGCTCGAGCGGCTCGAGACCATGGTGCGGCACAAGACCGCGGCGCTGTTCGTCGCCGCCGCGGAGTCGGGGGCGCTGATCGGTGGAGCCTCGGCCCGGCAGGTCGCGGCCGCCCGGGAGTTCGCCTGGAGCTTCGGCCTCTGTTTCCAGGCGCTCGACGATCTCAAGGACTGTCCGGGCTCGGCGGGCGACGCCGGCATGGACGGCGGACGGGACGCGCACGAGAAAGCGACCTTCGTGTCGCTGCTGGGCGTCGAGCGGACCTGGCTCGCCGCCGAAGAGTACGCCTGGAGCGCGGTCGCCGCGCTCGATGCGGTCGGCCTCGCGCGGTCGTCGCTCGCCGGGCTGGCCGTGAACCTGGTGGGGGCCCGGCCGCCGCGCGCTCTCTCGAGCCTCGCCTGACCCTTGCCACAGCTCGAGTTGCGATGAGCGATCCCGCGGTTCTCGAAGTCCTCGACGCCCGCAAGAGCTACGCCGGCCGCGCCGCCCTCAGGGGCGTCGACCTGACGCTGCGCCGCGGCGAGATCGTCGCACTGCTGGGTCCCAACGGCGCCGGCAAGACGACCCTGGTGCGGGCGATCTGCGGCCGCCTGGCGCTCGACGCGGGCAGCGTGCGGGTGGGCGGCGACGATCCGCGGCGGAGCGCGGCGGCGCGGCGCCGGCTCGGACTGGTGCCGCAGGAGATCGCGCTCTACCCCGAGCTGACCGCGCGCGAGAACCTCGAGGTGCTCGGCCGTCTGGCCGGGGTCGCCCGGGGCGAGCTGGCGGCGAGGGTCGAGGCGGCGCTCGAATGGACCGCCCTGGCCGATCGGGCGGCCGAGCGCGTCGATCGGCTGTCGGGCGGCATGAAGCGCCGGCTCAATCTGGCCGCCGGCACCCTGCACCGGCCCGAGCTCCTGCTGCTCGACGAGCCGACCGTCGGCGTCGATCCGGGCGCGCGCGATCTCATCCACGCGCTGCTCGGGCGCCTGCGCGCCAGCGGGCTCGCCGTCCTGCTCACCACCCACGACCTGGACCAGGCCACCGAGCTCGCCGACCGGATCGCGATCCTGAGCGACGGCGAGAAGCGCGCCGAGGGCTCGCTCGAGGAGCTGCTCGAGGCGAGCTTCGGCGACGCGCGCGAGGTCTCGGTGACCCTCGTGGCGCCGCCCGGGGAGGACGGCCTGCGGGCGCTGCGGGCCGCCGGCCTGGAGGCGGGGGCCGGGGAGCCGCGCCGCTGGTCGGGAGCTCTCGTCGGCGGCCTCGACGCGCTCGCCTCGCTGGGCGCCGGTCTGGCGGCCGCCGGACTCGAGGTCGAGGAGCTGCGGGTTCGCGAGCCGGGCTTGCGGGGCGTCTTCTTTCGGCTCACCGGCAGGGAGCTGGCGGCGTGAGCGGCGCGGTCTTCCGGGCGATGGTCCTGGGCCTGGTGCGCGACCGCGCGGCCCTGGCGATGACCTTCGTGCTGCCGGCGCTCTTCTTCGTGATCTTCGCGACCATCTTCGCCGGCGCGACCGGCGAGCAGCTGCGGCTCAAGCTGGCGGTCGCGGACGAGGTCGACGACGAGCTGTCGCGGCGGCTGCTCGCGGCGCTCGACCTGGAGCCGGCGCTGCTGCCGGTCGGGTCCGATCTGGACGCGGACGAGGTGCGGGAGCTGGTGCGCCGCGGCACCGCGGACGTCGGCTTGATCGTGCGCGCCGGCGCCGAGAAGCTGGGCTCGGTCGGCGGCTTCGGACCGGCGCCGCTGCTGATCGTCTCCGATCCCGCCCGCGGCGTCGCGGTGCCGATGCTCACCGGCCAGGTGCAGAAGGCCTATTTCTCGGCGCTGCCCGACGTGGCGCTCGGCAGCGTCGTCGAGCTGCTCGAGAACGAGTTCATCGAGCTGTCGTCCGAGCAGCGCGCCGATCTCGAGGAGGGCTTCGCCGACCTGCGCGAGGAGACCGAGAGCGCGCTGGCGGCCGGTGACGAGAGCGGCTGGGGCTTTCAGGATCTGTTCGAGCGCGAGAACGTGGCCGGACAGGCGGCCGCCCAGAACCACGTCGCCTACTACGCCGGCGCCGTGGCGGTGCTCTTTCTGCTCTTTTCGTCCGTCCACGGCGCGATCAGCCTGATCGAGGAGAACGAATCGGGCATCCTCGACCGGATACTGGCCGGTCCGGCAAGCGTGTCGGCGCTGGTCGACGGCAAGTTCCTCTACCTGGTGGTCCAGGGCTGCGTGCAGATCGGCGTGATCTTCGTGATCGCCTGGCTCGCCTACGGGGTCGACCTCTTCGGCCACCTGGGCCTCTGGCTGCTGACCACCCTGGCCGCCAGCGCCGCCGCCGCCGGCCTGGCGCTGACCGTGGCCACCGCCTGCCGCACTCGCCGGCAGGCGCAGACCTTCGCGAACGTGGCCATCCTGGTGCTGTCGGCGCTCGGCGGCAGCATGGTGCCGCGCTTCTTCATGCCGCCCGCCCTGCAGAAGCTGGGCTGGATCACCCCCAACACCTGGGCCCTGGAGGCGTACACTGGGGTCTTCTGGCGCGACGAGGCGGCGTCCGAGCTGCTCGTGCCGTGGGCCGCGCTGGCGCTGGCGGCGGGCCTCGGCCTGTTCACCGCCCGCCGGCTGGCCCGGCGACTGGAGAGAGCATGACCATCCTGATCAACCTGCTGCTGTTTCTCGTCGGACTCGTGGGCATGGAGCTGGTGGCCTATCTCACCCACCGGTACCTGATGCACGGACCGCTCTGGTTTCTGCACGAGTCGCATCACAAGCCGAGCGACCACCCGCTCGAGAAGAACGACTGGTTCGGCGTCATCTTCTCGCTGCCGTCGATCGGCCTGATCTACCTGGGCACGCACGGCTACCCGGCGCTGCTCTGGATCGGGCTCGGCATGGCGGCCTACGGCGCCTTCTACTTCGGCTTCCACGACATCGTCGTGCACCGCCGCCTGCGGCTCAACCTGCGGCCGAAGAGCCGCTACGTGAAGCGGCTGATCCAGGCGCACATGATCCACCACTGGACCAAGGAGCGGGAGGGGGCGGTCTCCTTCGGCTTCCTCTACGCGCAGCCGATCGACAGGCTGCGCGAGCGGCTCAAGCGGAACCGCGCCGAGGACGCGTCCACAGCGTCTCGCGCCGAGCTGCGTCCTTCGGACGGCTGACCCGGGTGGCCGCGAAGGCCTCGCCGCCCGCTACCAGCAGCAGCCAGAGCTTGCGCGGCAAACCGACGATCGGGCGCCGGTCCCAGGCCCGCCGGCCGCGCGCGAGCACCAGCCGGCCGATGTCGCGATAGACGCGCCTGGCGGCGGCGATCGCCCAGGCGTGGCGCGGCCGGAGCCGGGCGATGCCCTCCTGGCTCGAGCGGTAGTAGCGGTCGGCCTCGACCAGGAACCGGCGCACCACCTCGAAGACCGCCCCGCGAGAGCGCCGGCGCATGACTTCGGCGGGCGCGACGCCCGCCTCGGCCAGCCAGTCGAGGGGCAGATAGAGGCGGCCGGCGCGGGCATCGTCCATCACGTCGCGGGCGATGTTGGTCATCTGGAAGGCGAGGCCGAGATCGGCCGCCCGATCGAGGGTCTCCTCGTTCTCGACCCCCATCACGTGGCCCATCATGACGCCGACGACACCGGCGACGTGGTAGCAGTAGCGCAGCGAGTCGTCGAGGGTCGGGTAGGTGCGCCGCTCGACGTCCATGCGGAAGCCCTCGAGCAGCTCGAAGGGCAGGTGATGGGGGATGGCGTGCCGCTCGACCACCCGCCCGAGACCCCGAAACGCCGGGTCCTCGATCGGCTCGCCGGCGAGCGCCCGCCGGGTCTGGAGCTCGAGCTGCTCGAGGCGCTCGCGCCCCGAGCCGGGCGCGGCGGGTGAGCGACCGTGGCCGAGCTCCTGCTGGTCGATCTGGTCGTCGCAGTGACGGCACCAGGCGTAGAGCAGGTAGGCGCTCTCGCGCGTCGGCTGGTCGAAGATGCGGGCGGCGGCGAAGAAGCTCTTGGAGCCGGCCTGGATGCTCTGCCGGCCGTGCCGGACGACGCGGTCGCTCACGCCCTGCCCAGGTCGTCGAGCATCAGCCCGGCGGTGGCGTCGGCCGAGGAGACCACGCCCGGAATCCCGGCCCCGGGGTGGGTGCCGGCGCCGACGAAGTAGAGCCCGCCGATGCGCGAGTCGCGATTGTGGACCCGGAAGTAAGCGCTCTGGCGCAGGGTCGGCTCGAGCGAGAACGCGGAGCCGAGGTGAGCGTCGAAGGTCGCCTTGAAGTCGTCGGGGGTGAAGATCCGCGTCGTGACCAGGTTGTCGCGCAGTCCCGGCAGGTAGCGGCGGTCGAGGTAGTCGAGGATGCGATCGCGGTAGCGCGGGCCTTCGACGCTCCAGTCGATCGGCGCCTTGCCCAGGTGGGGGACCGGCGACAGCACGTAGAAGTTCTCGCAGCCGGGCGGCGCCAACGAGGGATCGGTGCGGGTCGGCGCGTGGAGGTAGAGCGAGAAGTCGTCGGCCAGGACGCCGCGCTCGAAGATGTCGTCCAGCAGTCCGCGATAGCGCGGACCGAAGAGCACCGAGTGGTGGGCGATCTCCGGATACTGGCGGCGGCTGCCGAAGTAGATCACGAACAGCGACATGCTGTAACGCTTGCGCAGCAGCCGCTTGCCGGTCACCCGGGCGCGGGGCTCGTCCGCGAGCAGCCGGCGGTAGGTGTGGACGACGTCGCCGTTGCTCGCCACCGCGTCGAAATCGCCGCGCCAGCCGTTGGACTCGACGCCGGTGACCCGGCCACCGGCGGTGAGGATGCGCTCGACCGCGCAGTCGAGCCGCAGCTCGCCGCCGAGATCGACGAAGAGCCTGGCCAGGGCGTCGACCAGGGCGCCGGTGCCGCCGCGGGGGAAGAAGACGCCCCACTTGCGCTCGAGCGAGTGGATCAGGGTGTAGATCGACGAGCTGGCGAACGGGTTGCCGCCGACCAGCAGCGAATGGAAGCTGAACACCTGCCTCAGCTTGGGGTCTTTGACGAACTTGGAGACCATGCCGTGCACGCTGCGGTAGGCCTGCAGCCGGGTGAGCTGCGGCGCCACCCGCACCATGCTCGCGAAGTCGAGAAACGGGACGTTCGCCAGCTTGACGTACCCTTCCTCGAACACCCGCTCGGCGTAGCGGGCGAAGCGGGCGTAGCCGTCGACGTCCCCGGGTCGTCGCTCGGCGATCTGCCGGTCGAGCGCCTGGACGTCGTTCGAGTAGTCGAAGACGTCGCCGTCCTCCCAGCAGAGCCGGTAGAACGGCGTCACCGGCATCAGCTCGACGTAGTCTTCGATCCTCCTGCCGCCGAGGGCGAACAGGTCCGCGAGCAGATTGGGGGCGGTGATCACCGTCGGGCCGGCGTCGAAGGTGAAGCCGTGGTCGCGGTAGACGTAGGCGCGGCCGCCGGGACGATCGCGCTTGTCGATCAGGGTGGTCGCGACGCCGGCCGCCTGAAGCCGGATGGCGAGCGCCAGGCCGCCGAAGCCGGCGCCGATGACTGCGGCGGTGGGTCGGTTCACCTGGTCACCTTCGCCCGAGGCCCGGGTTCGGTTTCACCGCCGCGTTCGGCAGCGCACAGGCCAGCGCGCGGCCGAGCGGCACCGGCGGCCGCCCGATCAAAATCCGCGCCCGGTCGCCCAGGCTCGGCCGGCCGGCGTAGAAGCGCCGGATCAGCGGCTCCGGCAGCCGGTAGAAGCGCTCCAGCACCTTGAAGCGCAGCTCCGGCTCCGCCGCCTGGAAGAGCATCCGGTTGAGCAGGCGAAAGAAGCCGCCGCGGCGCCAGAGTTCCATCGACCGGCGGCGGATGCGGCGGTCGAGCTCCTCGGAGGTCAGCGTCTCCAGCCCGGCGACCTCGTCGGCGAGCCGGACCGCCTCGGGGAGCGAGTAGCCGGTGGTGGGGTGGAAGAGCGCCGCGCGCATGCCGGAGCGCGGTACGCCGCGCGCCGCCCGGCGCCAGAACTCCCGGATGTCGCCGTCGAGGACGATCGGCAGCGCGCCCTCTTCCTCCGCCATCACGCGCCGGATGCGCCAACCCTGGCGCTCGGCGTAGCGGGCGATCGCCCGCCGCATCTCGGCCCGGTCGAGCCCGGGCCCGTCGCTGTAGCGGGTGTCCTCGATCAGCAGCCGGTGCTCGGTGAACGGCAGGGTATAAAGGAACCGGAAGCCGTCGCGCTGCTCGACCGTCGCGTCCATCAGGATCGGTCCGGCGAGGTCGGCGGGCTCCGCCAGCTCGACGTGCAGGCCGACGAACTTCTGGAAGCCGATGTTGAGCGCCGGGCTCGCCTCGGCGCCGCGGCCGTCGATCACGGCGCCGGCCTCGAGCCGCGAGCCGTCGGCCAGCCGCGCGCCGCGCGGTCCGAGCTCGCCGACCCGGGCGTTGCGGACGACCCGGTCGCCGAGGCTCGCGGTGAGCATCCGGTCGAGGCGCGTCGAGGTGAGCGTGTGATAGCTGCCGTGCAGTCGCCGCTCGAGCGCCGGAAAGCGCACCTCGTGCCGCGGCCAGGAGCGCTCGATCAGCGGCCCGATCCAGTCGAGCTGCGCGGGGGTCAGGTCGCTGCCGTGGAACGACCAGACGTGGCTGCCGCCCAGAGCCGCTCCCGCCTCGACCAGGAGCGGCTCGATCTCGGGGCGGAGCTGGCGCAGGCGCCAGGCGATCAGGCAGTTGGCCAGGCCGCCGCCGGCGAGCAGCAGGTCGGTCCTCATGAGCCGATCAGCCCGGCGAGCTCGCGGCTGACCCGCTCGACCAGGTCGGGCTCCTCGCGGCCCCGGAACTTCGCCGCGAGCCGTCCCTGGCGGTCGAACAGGAGGATGTTGGGGCGCTCGGTGTCGAGCTCCAGGGCGGTCGCCCAGCGCCGCTCGACGTCGATCAGCACCCGGACCTGGTCCGGAATCCGCCGCTCGAGCTTGCTCACCACCTGCTCGTAGGTGACCGGGGGGTCGGCAGGAACGTCCGCGATCAGGACGAAGTCGACGTCTTCGAACCGCTCCTGGAGAGCCTTCTGCCAGCTCCTCAGGTTGCGCAGCCGCCGGGCGGTGACCACCATCACCACGGCGATCCGGTCCCGATGGGCGGCGACGCTGTCGGCGTCGCCGCGCTGGTCGGGGAGCTCCTGCCGCGTCACCTCCGGCACCTCGGAGGCGGCGATCGGCAGCCCGATCAGGAGGAGAGCGAGAACAGCGGTTGCGGGCCGAAGCCTGGCGACGGCGGCGCGGCCGCGACCGGCCGGACGGCGAGTCGGGCAGCGGGGGCAGGAATCTCGGCGGGCTGCGACCACGGCACCGCCACGATATCCCGGAACGCGCGAACCGGGCTCGGTCTCACTGCCGATGCGCTTCCACCACCCGATGGACGTGCTCGTCGAGCTGCTCTTTCCTCCACGGGACCATCTCCCTCCTCCTCTTGTGGAGGCCGAGGAGACGGCACAGCCAGCGCAGGATCCGGTGGAAGAAGGAGTCCACGCGCTCGCGGATCTCGCGCAGCTCGCTGAGGAGCTTGAGCACCTCCTGCCAGTCGGAGACCCCGTGCCGGATGGCGTCGACGAGGATCCTCTCGACCTCGTCGGTGACCGCGAGCAGGTCCTTTTCCACCTGGTCGAGGTTCGGCCCGTCGAGCGCCCGCGGATAGTCGGTCCGCAGCTCGTCCAGGGCGGAGACCACGCTCAGCGAGGTCGCCACGTCGGATCGGTTGGGCTTGGCGTCGTTCAGCTTGGCGCCGCCGCAGAAGCGGTCGAGGAGGCTGCGGATCAGCGACGTGTGATCGAACGTCACCGTGTCGGGCACCACCGAGCTCCTCTCGATGAACGGCGCGACCAGCAGGGTGGGGACGCGGACGCCGTAGTTCTGGAACGGCGGCTGGTCGAACTCGTCGGCCGCCGGGGAGGGCGTCGGATGGACGTGGTCGTAGAAGCCGCCGTGCTCGTCGTAGGTGATGATCAGCAGCGTGCGCTCCCAATACTTGCTGGCCACCAGCTTGTCGTAGAGCTTCTTGACCAGGGCCTGCCCGAGCCGGATGTCGGTGGGCGAATGGTCGTCGTTGCCGAACGCCGTGTCGAGGGGGTGACCGGTGTTGAACTCCAGGGTGTAGGCGGGATCGATCCAGGTGACCGCCGGCAGCTCCTCGCGTCCCTTGCCATCGAGGATCCGCCAGAGCCGGTCGATCAGCTGGACCTTGGGGCTGACCAGGTAGTCGTTGTAGAGCCAGAG
>JBFGLX010000096.1:0-11114 GCA_041575955.1 Thermoanaerobaculia bacterium | reverse complement strand
GACCACCGGGCTGCACTTCGAGGACATCGGCAAGCTGCTCGGACTGCTGCAGCGCCTGGTGGAGAAGGGCAACACGGTGATCGTCATCGAGCACAACATGGAGGTCATCAAGACCGCCGACTGGATCATCGACCTGGGTCCGGAGGGGGGCGACGCCGGGGGCCGGGTGGTGGCCGAGGGCGCCCCGGAGGTGGTCGCCGGAGTGGCCCGGAGCTACACCGGCCAGTACTTGAAGCGAGTGCTGGACGGGCGCCGGACGCGCTCTCGCAGAGCCACGTGAGCACTCGGCTATTTGATTGACACCACACACCTTCCGCTACAATGGTCGCGGTTCTGAGATGAGCTCGAACGTACCTTCGTCGCTGGCGGAGAAGCTCCGGATTCTCCAGCTCGAGACCCTCTACGATCTCGGGGTGGCGCTGCACGCGCACCGCCCGGAGCAGGAGCTGGTCGACGAGCTGATCCAGAAGGTCTGCACGATCCTGGACCCGGCGGCGGCGGTGGTGGTCACCCGCGACGGCTACGGCGGCGCGCGGACGCTGGCCGGAGTCGGCTGGGCCGACGGGCCGCCGCCCGCCGACCGGTTCCTGGAAGATCCGCTCTGGCGCGAGCTGCTCGCCAGCGGCCAGTCGCTCGCGCAGAGCGGCGGCACGCTCGCCGGGCGGCCGTTCGGCAGCCTGCTGGCGACGCCGCTGGCCTGTCGGGGGGTCTACCTCGGCTACATGGCCTTCCTCGACAAGGAGGAGCGCGGCGGCTCCGCCGACGGCTTCACGGCCGAGGATCGTCGGTTCCTGGAGTCGGTTGCCGCGCTCGCCGCGGTCGCTCTCGACAGCGCCCGCCAGATGGAAGAGCTGGTGGTCGAGCGCGAGCGGCTGGAGGAGGAGAACCGGGTCCTGAAGGGCGACCTGGTGCGCAAGGTAGGCGGCGGCCGCATCGTCGCCCAGGCCGAGCCGATGCGTCGGGCGCTGGAGCTGGTCGAGCGCGTAGCGCCACGCGGGGTGAGCGTCGTCGTGCGCGGCGAGAGCGGCACCGGCAAGGAGCTGGTCGCCAAGCTCGTCCACCTCGAGTCGGGGCGCCACGGCCCCCTGGTAGCGGTCAACTGCGCGGCGATCCCCGAGACGCTGCTCGAGAGCGAGCTGTTCGGCATCGAGCGCGGCGTCGCCACCGGTGTGGAGGCGCGGCGCGGCAAGTTCGAGCTCGCCGGGGGCGGCACGCTCTTCCTCGACGAGATCGGCGACCTCAGCCCGACCGTGCAGGTGAAGCTGCTGCGGGCGCTGCAGGAGCGCGAGGTCGTGCGGGTCGGCGGCCAGACGCCGATTCCGATCGACGTCCGCCTGGTCGCCGCGACCCACCGCGACCTCGAGGCGCTGGTGGCCGAGGGGAGGTTCCGCGACGATCTCTACTACCGGCTCAAGGGCGTCGAGATCCAGCTGCCGCCGCTGCGCGACCGGCGCGAGGACATCCCGCTGCTGGTGCGGCACTTCGCCGAACTGTTCTGCGCCCGCGAGGGGATTCCGGCGCCGCGCTTCCGATCGGAGTCGCTGGCCCTGCTGCTCGAGCACGACTACCCGGGCAACGTGCGCGAGCTTCAGAACCTGGTCGAGGCGGCGCTGTCGCTCGCCGACGGCGAGATCCGGCCCGAGCTGCTGCGATCGCTCCTGGGGCGGAGCGGCGAGGAGAGCGGGCCGCAGGCGCTCGATCTCGGAACTATCGAGCGCCGGCACATCGGCAGGGTGCTGCGAATGACCGCCGGCAACAAGAGCCGGGCCGCGCGGCTGCTGGGAATCGATCGGCGGACGCTGCAGAGGAAGGGCTTCTAGCCCTGTCTGCGGCGCTTTGCCTCATATGAGGCAAGACGCCGCGATCGGGCCAAGACGCGGCAGGAAAGCTGCTGGATCGAGTTGAGTCGATGCTTTGGGCTGCGGAATCGCGGCAATATGTCGCACTTCTGCCGCCCGCCGCGCCCGCCCCGGAGCCCCGGGCGGCTCGACCTAACTGTTGCAACGGTTGGAGATTCGGACGCGCCGGCGGCGGCTGGCCGAGATTGGCAGCGGCCTTGCTACTTTCCCCTGCACCCCGGAGGGACCTAGATGCTGCAAGTGACCCGCAAAGCCGTAGTCCTGCTCCCACGCTTCTCGATCGAAGCCCTGGCGGCGGTCGGGACCCTCTCGACCCTGGGCTGGCTCCTGGCCCACGATCTGGTCCAACCCATCTCCGTCTACCTGCTCGAGATTTTCCTGACTTTCTAACTCTCTTGTAGAGTCGTCGGCCGAGAGACTGGTGTCCGACGCAATGCAGAATAGCCTCGTCCTCCGGGAGGTGACCCTCACGCTCCCCATGCTGCCGGACATGGAGATCGCGGCGAGCAAGACCGCGACCGCCATGGCGGAGTTCATGCACATGAGCTCCGATAGGATCGACGAGGTCCGGATGGCGGTGGTCGAGGCGTGCATCAACTCCTTCGAGCACAGCCGGGCGGCGGATCGGAAGGTCTACATCACGTTCTCCATTCTGGGCGACGAGCAGCCCGAGACGCTCCAGATCGTTTTGTGCGACACCGGCGTCGGATTCGATCCCGGCGAGGTGGCGACGCCGACGATCGAGGAGAAGATCAAGGCGGAGAGCAAACGGGGATGGGGTCTTCAGATCATCCAGGGCCTGATGGACGACGTCGAGATCAGTTCGAACGACCGAGGCACTAGGATCGTGATGACCAAGCACCGCCAGGGTGCGGAGAAAAGGGACGAATGAGCGAGACTCTGAAACTGACCGTAGATCGGCGCAGCGAGCTGGCGGTCATCTACACCGAGGGTTACATCAACAACCAGGGTGGAGAGGAGATCGCCAAGGAGGCGTTCAAGCTCATCGACGCCGGCGAGAAGACGCTGCTGCTGAACCTCGCCGGCACGAAGATCGTCAACTCGATCGGCATCTCGATTCTCATCGAGATCATCGAGCGGATGCTCGACATCGACGGCAAGCTGGCCTTCTGCTCGCTCACTCCGACGATCGAGAAGACGTTTCACATCATGGGCCTCACTCAGTACGCCGCGATCTTCCCGGACGAGGAGAGCGCGGTGGGCGAGCTCGCGTGAGCGCGGGATGACGCAGGCGGCTGCAGGGTCGGACAGCGTCAAGGTCTGGACCGAGCTGCTCGAGCTGGTCACCTCCGAAGAGAGCGCGCGCGTGCTGGTCGAGCGCCTGCTCGAGATGCTGCGGCTGGGCTGCGGGGCGTCCGGAGTCGCGCTCTACACCGGCGAGGGGCCCGCACTGGAGCTCGAGCTGGCGATCGGCACCGGCAGCTTCGCGCCGGTCGTCGAGGGCGCCGTGGCCGCGGAGGGCCGCGAGACGCTCGCTCTGGCGGGCGGGTTGGTGCTCGTCGAGGGCCCGGCCCAGGCGCTGGTCGGGCTCGATCAGGGCCTTCGGGTCGCCCTGGCGGCCGGCATCCGATGCCTGCGGCTCGAAAAGCGCCTCAAGCGCCAGCGCTTCGAGGTCAACTACCGGGGCGTCGAGCTCGAGGCGCTCTACGACGTCGGCCTGGCGATCGCCAGGACCTTCGATCTGCCGCAGCTGTCGGAGGAGATTTTGCTCCGGGCGGTGTCGCTGCTCGACGCGCGGCGCGGAGCGCTCTACCTGGCGGCGGGCACGTCCTATCGGCTCGACCGTACCTTCGGCGGCGACGCTCGCCAGCGGGTGGCCCAGGACGACCCCCAGCTCAAGGGGCTGATCGGCCAGCGCCGGCCGGTGCCGCAGGACGTGATCCCGGGCGCCGGGCATCTGCTGGCGGTGCCGATCGAAGCCGACGGCAAGTCGCTCGGGCTGCTGGTGGTGGCCGACAAGGAGAGTCGCCACGGCGTCGGGCCCTTCGGGCGCTCCGATCGGCGCAGCCTGGCGATGCTCGCCAACCAGGCGGCGATCGCGCTGCAGAACGCCAATCTCCACCAGCAGGCCCTGGAGAAGGAGCGGCTGGAGCGGGAAGCGCAGCTCGCCGCCGAGATCCAGCGGCGCCTGCTGCCGGCGCGGCTGCCGGCGCTCGACGGGCTCGAGCTGATCGGCTGGAACCGGCCGGCGCGCCAGGTGGGCGGCGACTACTACGATCTGCTGCCGCTTGCGGGCGGCCAGCTGGCGGCGGTGGTCGCCGACGTGACCGGCAAGGGCATGCCGGCGGCGCTGATGGTCTCGACCCTCTACTCGGCGCTGCGCCTGCTGCTCGATCGAGAGCGCCTCGGTCCCGACCTGCTGGCGCGGCTCAACCGCCACATCTTCGAATCGAGCGCCCCGAACAAGTTCATCACGCTGCTGATCGCCGAGGTCGACCCGGTGAGCGGCGAGGTCGGCTACGTGAACGCCGGGCACAACCCCGGCCTGCTGGTGCGCGCCACCGGCGCCATCGAGGAGCTGCCCACCAGCGGCCTGCCCCTGGGTCTGTTCGCCGAGGGGGGCTTCGAGGGCCGCTCGGTGGTCATGGAGTCGGGCGACCTGCTCTGCTTCTACAGCGACGGCATCACCGAGTGCCTGTCGGCGGCCGAGGAGGAGTTCGGCGACCGCCGGCTGCGCGCGCTCCTGAGCGACTTCGCCGGCTCTCCGCTGCCCGAGATCGTGACCGCGATCGACCGCGCGGTCACCGAGTTCGCCACCGGCCTCGCCCAGGGCGACGACCAGACCCTGGTCCTCCTCCGCAAGACCGCGATCGGCTGACCGGAGCCGCTCGGGCCCGGGGGCGGCTGAACCGGCCCCGAGCGAGCCGTTCGCCGTCGGCGAGCTTGCCGCTCGGGCACGAATCCGACCTATCGCGGCGGCCGCATCACCTCGACGGTCACGGCGTCGGTCGCCGAGCAGCTCTGGCCCGCCGGGCTCAGGCCCGTAACCCGGCCGATGTTGGTCACCGACCTGTCGATGAAGATCATCTTGTTGAAGGTCGCCGACTCGCCCGGCTGGAGGAGCGGCTTGGTGGCGATCGGGCCGTGGGGGACGTCGCTGATCGCGAGGCCGGAGGCCGCAACCGGGCCCGAGTTGACCACCGTGTAGGCGTAGTCGACGTCCGCGCCTCCGGTCACCACGCCCTGCACCGGGTTCGCGAAGCGCACCACTTCCAGCGACCCGAACCGGTCGCCGACCCGCAGCGGCTGCGAGCACGAGGTGTGAATGCGCACCTGCTGCACTCGAGCACCCGACGAATTGAAGATGTCGAACCAGGTCTCGCCCTCGAGCTCCGTTCGGCCGCCGGCCGACGCGATGACGTCGATGAGGTCGCCGGCCGCGACGCCCGGCTTGTCGAGATAGACGGACTTCTTGAAAGCCCGGATGCGCACCGGTCCGGGTCCGGCGTCGCCGCTGCACGACCACGAGCTGGACGACTGGTTGTTGCTCGACTGACCGCAGCCGCCGCCGTTGAAGCGCAGGCCGAGGCTGGTGGGCCGCTTGGTGCACGGGGTGTCGCCTACCGCGATCTCGCACCGGTCGCTGGGGACCGGGAGCGGGGGAATCTCGACGACAATGCCGCGCTCGGTGGTGACCCGCGCCAGCAGCATGGCGCCGAACTGGTCGCCTGCCCGCAGCACCTTCGAGCAAGAGGTGTGGATGCCCAGGGTCTGGAGCGGCGTGCCGCCGCGCCGGATCTGGAACTTGATGTCGGACTTGAACTTGGCGCCGTTCTTGGTCCGGATCGTGACGAGGTCGCCGACCGCGATCGATTCGGTGTTCGGCGACACGCTGATCGACGAGGCGTCGCTGGTCATGACGACCATGACCGGTTGGGCGCCGGCCGGGTTGCCGCTGCAGGTCGCCTTGCCGCCCTGACTGTTGGTCGTCGCGCTGCACGGCTCGCCGGTGTAGATGAAATCGAGGCGCACAGGCTTGCCCGAATCGCAGGAGTTCCGCCCGAGCGGCGCGGCGGCGATGCGGCAGGTCTTGGTCAGCTCCAGTAGGCAGGCCGCGGGCACCCGGTTGCAGTAGTGACTGGGATCGGTGTCCTCGACCGTGACGCCGGTCGCTGTGCGTCCGGTGGCCCTGCCGACGTTCTCGTAGAGCGGCTCGTTCGGACGGCCCTCGCAGGTGCCGCGGATGGTCGAGCCGGCGAGGTCGGCGGCGACGCCGCTGCCGGTGCAGGTCATCGACTCTCCGACCGCGAGGGTCGTCTTCGGGCAGCTCACCGCGACCCCGCGGTCGTCGGTGACCGCGACGTTGCTCAGGGCCACGTCGCCGGTGTTGGTAACCCGGTAGCTCCAGGTCACCGCGGCGCCGGGAAGGAGCGCCGGGATGTCGGGGTCGGTGCGGCCGTCGGCCTGGTTGCCGTTGGTCAGCTTCTCGACGTCGATGGCCGGTCGCGGCGGATTGCAGTAGTGGCTGGGGTCGGTGTCCTCGACCGTGGTGCCGGCCGGCGTGCGGCCGGTGGCGCGGCCCAGGTTCTCGTACAGCGGCCGGTCGGAAAGGCCGGCGCAGGTGCCGCGGATGGTCGAGCCGGCGAGGTCGGCGGCGACGCCGCTGCCGGTGCAGGTCATCGACTCTCCGACCGCGAGGGTCGTCTTCGGGCAGCTCACCGCGACTCCCTGGTCGTCGGTGACGCTGACGTTGCTCAGCGGCAGGTCGCCGGTGTTGGTGACGCGATAGCTCCAACTGACCGGATCGCCGGGCGCGACCGCCGGGATGTCCGCGTCGGTTCGGCCGTCCGCCTGGTTGCCGTTGGTCAGCTTCTCGACGTCGATGGCCGGAGCTTGCCGGAACCTGAGATTGTCGATGGCGCCGGAACCTTGCAGGGCGATGACGACCCGGGAGACGCCAGAGGTCGGGCCCAGGCTCTCACGCTGTGCGAGACCGTTGTCTCCGGTCATGGCCAAGACCCTCGAGCCGACCAGGGTGTTCGAGCTGTTGAAGGCCTGAACCACGGGCCCTGGCTCTTCGGTGTCGATGATGGCCAGCTCGAGCAGGGTGACGGTGCCGATGGCGGAGAAGTCGAACTCGATGTGAACCGATTCCTTGAAGCCGGCGAGCCCTTCGTCGTCGGGGTCGTCGATCAGGCCGTCACGATTGCGATCGACGAGGTTCTCGCCGACGATCAGCGTCTTACCGAGCGGCACCGCCGGACAGTTTTCGAACGGCTTGCCACGCTGGCCCCCGACTCCTCTTCCGGGGCCGGGCGGCACGCACGTCTCGTTCGGCGAGCCCAGGTCGAAGTCGAACCCCGTCGGCCTGGCGCTGTCGAAGATGACCGCGGCGTTCACTGCGAGGCCGAAGCGCGGATTGAAGGCTCGAACTTGGATGGGCCCGCTGCCGCCGCTGCCGAAGACCTCGAACCTGTTCGGGTCCCCCTCGGTGCGTGAGTAGTAGCCGGTCGGGAGCTCGTCGAAACCTATGACCTCGTCGTCGGCGGCCGCTCCGCTCGCCAACAGGGCCACCAACAAGAGAGCGACACCAGACACACGAAGGAATCCAGTCATCTCTCCTCCGAGATGCGTCGCCAAGGGTGCGACGTCTGCCGTTCGGTAGCTGGCTATCCCCGTGGGACCCGTTGGCTTTGCGCCCCCGACTTACGCCGGGTTGGCCCTTCTCGCGGCTGGCGGGAGAAGGTAAACGAGCCAAGCCTCGATGGTCAAATCCGAAAGTATGCATGGATCCGGGAAGCCCACGGGCTTCGCCCTGATCCTGCTGGCTGCAGCGTCAGGAGACCCGCAAACCTTCGACACCCGCGATGGCGACCGAGGGGGCGCTGAAGCCGCCGAGGTAGCCGTCGCGGGTGAGACGGTTGACGCTCTCGGCGCCGATGCCGAGGATGCTCGAGAAGGCTCGCAGCAGGCTGTCTTCCCAGAAAAGGTCGGGAAGCGGCGCCTCGAGCCGGCCCTCTTCGATTCGCCTCACGCCGCGAGCGCGAGCACTGAACTGCACGCGGTTCGGCTCGCGGCACTCCAGGTGGTCGAGCCAGCCGATCCAGAGGCCGCCCTCGGCGGCCTGCAGCAGGTCGTCGCCGCTCTGGTCGCCGGCGACCAGGAAGAGGTTCTGCGCGCGCGCGTCGTTGCCGCCGATGGCGTGCGCCGTGGGCGGCAGGCCGAGGACCGCGGCCTGCCGCTGATCGAGCGCCGGGGTCTTCGGCGCGCCCTCGAGGATCAGCGCCACCGGCGCCTTGGCGGTGCCCTCGAGGTCGAACGGGAAGGGGATCCCGGCCGGGTTGGTGCCGTCGTCGATCAGCGTCAGGGCGCGATCGAAAACCTGGATCCCGAGATGCTCGCGCAGGAAGCTGGTGCCGTCGTAGTAGGCCTTGGCCGAGAACGACTCCTGGTTGAGCATCTCGATCAGCGACAGGACCGCCTCGGGCGCCAGCACCACCGGCACGCCGTCCGGCGACGGATCGGCGACGGAGCCCGTGGCGTGGCGCGCGCGCGCCCGCTCGAGGATCGCCCGCGGATTCAGGTCGTCGAGGTGCCGGGCCGCGTCCGCCGCCCTGCCGGCTCCCGGTCGCCGGCCGCAGCGCGCCTCGAACCCGATCCCGGTCGCCGAGACCTGCCGGCGGATCTTGCGGCTGTTGTAGACCACGACCCGCGCTTCCGCCCAGTGAAGGGAGAGGGTCTCGCGGTCGGCCGGAAGGCCCCTCAACAGGGCCTCCGCGGCGGCGGCGTCGAGCGCCCCGATCGCCGGATCGAAGAGGCCGTTGCCGGCGCCGATCGGAGCGTTCTCGGCGGGTAGGTGGGGGAGTCCCGAGAGCGGCTCGCGCACTCGCGACTGGGCCATCGCCATCCTCACCGCGTTGGTCAGGTCGCCGATCTCGGACGAGCCGGTGCGGTAGCTGCCCACCCGTCCGAGATCGAGCACGCGCACCAGCACGGTCCGCTCGGGCGAGACTCGCACGTCGATGCGATTGCCCCGGCGCAGCCCGTCGCCGCGCAGTACTTCGAGCCAAACCAGCTCGGTCTCGTCGGCCGGCGAGCCCGCCAGAACCGTCTCCAGGCGGTCGCCGATCTGGTCGAGGGAGAGCAGGCCCTGCCGGCCGGAGTCGACCTCGGCGACGGCCGGCCGCGCCTTGCTGCCGGCGCCGGGGGGCCTGCGCGCCGGCCGCCGCCTGCCCCGTCGCCGCCCCCGCGAGCGCTTGCGCGGCGCGTTCACGCGGCGATCTCCTCGGCCAGCACCCCGCCGTCCACGATCCGGCCCAGGCGCACCCGCTGAAGGCCGGCCGGCGCCGCGCCGCGCCGCACGACGCGGATGTAGTTGTCGGTGGTCCCCAGCCAGCGATCGTCCTTCGGCCGCTCCCAGAGCACCTGCACCCGCTCGCCCCGCTGGCTGCTCCAGAACTCGGTCCGGCCGCGCTCGGCGACCCCGAGCACGCGGCGCATGCGCTCCCGCTTGACCGCGTGCGACACCTGGCCGGGCATGTCCGCGGCCTCGGTCCCCGCCCGGGGCGAGTAGGGGAACGCGTGGAGCCGGGCGAAGCGCATGCGCTCGGTGAACTCCAGGCTGCGCTCGAACTCGCGTTCGCTCTCGCCGGGGAAGCCGACGATCAGATCGGTGGTCAGTGCCAGGCCCGGCACCGCCGCCCGGATCTCCGCTGCCAGCTGGGCGAAATCGTCGCTGGAATAGGGCCGGCGCATGCGCTTCAGCGTCTCGCTGCAGCCGCTCTGCAGCGACAGGTGCACGTGCCGGCAAAGGCGGTCGGATTCGAAGTGCTCGAGCAGGCGGCGATCGAACTGCCAGGGCGCGATCGAGGTCAGCCGCATGCGCGGCACGCCGGTCTCGGCCAGCAGGCGCGCGACCAGGTCGGCCAGCCGGCTTTCGCCCGAGCGATAGGCCGAGATCTGGACCCCGGTGATCACCACCTCCTGGAAACCGCCTTCGGCCAGGGCCGCCACCTCGGCGACGACCTCGTCCGCGGCCCGGCTGCGCTGGCCGCCGCGGGTCGCCGGGATGATGCAGAACGCGCAGCGCATGTTGCATCCGTCCTCGACCTTGACCAGCGCCCGCGAGTTGCCGAACTCGAGCGGCACGTAGGGAATGTCGATCGATCCGCCGCGGGCGCCGAGCGCTCGCTCCCGCCGGGCCTCTTCGTGGCCGAACGCCTCGTGAACCCGCTCGACCAGACGGTCCTTGTCGCGGTTGGAGACGATCAGATCGACCCCCGCCAGCGCCGCCGCCCGCTCCGGCTCCGCGGCCACGTAGCAGCCGGTCAGCACGGTGCGCAGCCGCGGGTTGAGCCGCCGGCCGCGGCGGGCCACCTTGCGCGAGTCGCGCGCCGCGACGTGGGTCACGGTGCAGCTGTTGACCACGTGCAGGTCGGCTTCGCCGAGGGACGGCGAGACGCTGTGGCCCGCCGCCACGAAGCGCCGCGCCAGCTGCTCGAGCTCGGCCTGGTTGAGCTTGCACCCCAGGTTGGTGAAGAAGACGCGCATCGGCAGCGGGCCCGCACCTAGAGGCGGACGAAGAGGCGCTTGTACCAGGGCACGCCCTGGGCCTTGAGGTTCGCCCGCACCTCCCGGAGGTGCTGCTTGTCCTGCTCGCGCGCGAGCTTCTTCAGATACGCGGTGCCCTCGCTCAGGTGGCAGTCCTTGTACTTCTTGCCGCTGCCGCAGGGGCAGGGCTCGTTGCGCCCCACCTTGGCCACGTGGCTGGGCAGCGGCCGGTTCGAGAACCCGGGCCAGACGACCTTGGAGTGCATCTTCCTCGCCACCCCGCCATGATAGCCGATCGGATCTCCTGCCGCGTCCCCACGGGGTTTACAAATCCATGCGATACGTTAGAGTAAGCGGACCTTGAGAAAATCGGGTGGCACGGGAGCCATTCGGGAGGCCTGAAATGTCGGAGGGGCGGCGGATTCGGAAGCAGGTCTCGCAGCCCCTGATCGGTGCTCTAAGGAGGCGATCGTGAAGTTTCGAACAGCCCTGCTCGGACTGGCTCTCGCTCTCGCCGCGGTGGCGGGCCACTCTCAGAAGACCCAGGAGAGCGCCTGGGACGCCTACGTCCGCCAGAACCCCCGGGCGGTCGACGACGATGCGATCGGCCTGCTCGAGCGGCGGATCCTCGACGCGCTGACGCCGGAGCAGGCGTCGGCGTTCTTCGCCGGGGCGGACCCGACCGACATCGTGCTGGCCGAGGGGGAGACCCTGGCCGACTTCATCGCGGCGACGCTTTCGGGG
>JBFGLX010000095.1:0-11137 GCA_041575955.1 Thermoanaerobaculia bacterium | reverse complement strand
TTCAGAAGGGGCGCGAGCCAGCCCCGGACGGGGGACCTGCCCACCCCCAGCCCCCGGACCTGGCCCCGGCTGGCGCGGGCACGCCGTGAACGGTACAATGCCGCGACCTCGACAACTCTGACCCGCGGAGGGTTCATGGACAAGAAGCCATTCAAGCCGTTCGTACCGGCCTCGCAGAGCATGGCGGAGCTGACGGTGAAGGCCGTCGTGCTCGGCGCCCTGATGGCCGTCGTGCTGGGCATGGCCAACGCCTACCTGGGCATGAAGGCCGGCCTCACCGTGGCCGCGACCTTCCCGGCGGCGGTGGTCGCCATGGCGGCCCTGCGCATCTTCGGCGGCACGATTCTCGAGGAGAACGTGGCGCGCACCTCGGCGTCGGTCGGTGAAGCGCTGGTGGCCGGGGCGATCTTCACCATCCCGGCGTTTGTGATCAGCGGCGCCTGGGACGAGCTGCGCTACTGGGAGAGCACCGCGATCATGCTGGTCGGCGGTGTGCTGGGCGTGCTGTTCGTGATCGTGCTGCGCCGGACGCTGGTCGTCGAGGCGGATCTGCCGTTCCCCGAGAGCATCGCCGCGGCCGAGATCGTCAAGGCCGGCCAGGGGGGCCAGACCGGCGCCAAGTACGTCTTCGGTGCCATGGGCCTGGCCGGGCTCTGGGAGCTGTTCAAGAACTCGAACGGCGTCCATTTCGTCCAGCAGAGCGCCAACAAGTTCGTCGGCTTCGCCGAATCGAACATCCAGGTGCTCTCCGAGCGGCTCACCTATACCGGCGGCATCCTGTTCGCCACCCCGGCCGCCTCCCCGGCGCTCATCGGCGTCGGCTACATCGTCGGCATGCGGGTCTCGGCGGTGCTCTTCGCCGGCGCCGTGATGGGCTGGCTGCTGCTGGTGCCGCTGGCGGTCTTTCTCAACCCGGCGCTGTCGGCCGGTCTCGAGGGCGAGGCCTCGATGATCAACCTGGCCAACTCGGTCTGGTCGCGCCAGATCCGGCCGCTGGCGGTGGGCACGATGATCGTCGCGGCCTTCTACACGCTCTACAACCTGCGCAGCTCGCTGATCGCCGGCATCGGCAAGGCGTTCAAGGACATCGGCGTCGTCAAGGAGGGCGGCACGGACCGCACCGACGTCGACCTGGACTTCAAGAAGGTCCTGGCGGCGATCGCGGTCATGGCGGTCGCGACCTTCTTCCTCTACTACCACTTCTCGGAGAGCCTGAGCGGCGCCCTGGTGCTGACCGTCGTGATGGTGATCCTGGGCTTCCTGTTCGCCGCGGTGGCCGGCTATCTGGTGGCCCTGATCGGCAGCTCCAACAACCCGATCTCCGGCCTGACCCTGAGCGCGCTCCTGATCTCGGCCGTCCTGATGGTGTTCATGGGTCTCACCGACGTCCACGGAGTTGCCGCGGTGCTGGCGGTGGCCGGCGTCGTCTGCTGCGCCGCCGGCATTGCCGGCGACATGATGCAGGACCTGAAGGTCGGTCACATCCTGGGCGGCACGCCCTGGAAGATGGAGGTCGGCGAGCTGATCGGCGTCTTCATCGCCGCCCTGGTGCTGGCCTTTCCGCTAATGGCGCTGCATCGCGTCTACACCATCGGCTCGGCCGAGCTGCCGGCGCCGCAGGCCGGGCTCATGGCGCTGATGGCCAACGGCATCGTCGGCGGCGAGATGGCCTGGCCGCTGGTGATCGTCGGCATGTTCCTGGCGTTCGGCCTGATCCTGATCAACTCGCCGTCGCCGATGCTGATCGCGGTGGGCATGTATCTGCCGTTCGAGTCGACTTGCGCCATCTTCGTCGGCGGCCTGATCAAGTGGCTGATGGAGACCCGGCTGAAGAAGGCCGGCGCCTCGGGCGAGGAGTCGACCCGGGCCGAGAACATGGGCATCCTGCTGTCGTCGGGCTTCATCGCCGGCGAGTCGCTGATGGCCGTGATCCTGGCCTTTATCGTCCTCGGCGGCGACTTCAGCCCCGGGATGCTCGAGTTCTGGCGCGGCCTGTCGGGCGGCATCACCCCCAGCTTCCTGCTCAGTCTGGTGGTCTATCCGGTGCTCATCTACCTGCTGGTGTGGATGCCGATCAAGAAGATGCGCGCGGGCGATCTGCCGGCGGCCAAGGTCGAGTAGGTTGGCGGGCCCCCTCCCGGCACGCCGGGTGCGCTGACGCTTGCCCAGAGAAGATCCGCTGGCCACGGTCAATCTGCTGGAGCTGCGCCCGGTCCGGAGAGCGGAGTGGCGGGAGGTGGACGGCCGGGTGGTGATCGAGCGGCCTCGACCGACCGCCACCGGGCTGCGCGCCGCCTCCGAGTGGCTGAGCTTCCTGATGTCCACCCGCCTGATTCGCCTCGATCCGAAGGGGACCTTCGCCTGGCTGCGGCTCGATGGAGCGCGCTCGGTGCAGCAGCTGGCCGAGGAGATGCGCGCCGAGTTCGGCACCGAGATCGAGCCCGCCGAGGAGCGCCTCGGCATCTTGATCCGCCAGCTCAGGTCCCAGGACCTGGTGGCCTATCCCGGCTGGGACGAGGGGCCGGGCTGATGGCGGGCGGCGCCCACTTTGTTTTGTGCACGACAATGCTACGATGCGCCTGGGCCGTCGACCCGCCGCCGCGAGCCGGGTCCGCCCCCACCCTGGAACCGCATCGCCCTGAAACCGCACCACCACGAGGTCGCCGCCGCGGCCCAATCAAAGGAACGACAAACCGTGAATGACGAGATGAGGATCGCGCTGCTGTGCGATCTCGAGAACGTAGCCCTCGGGGTCCGGGACTCCGAGATCAAGAAGTTCGACATCAACCTGGTACTGGCCCGCATTCTGGAGAAGGGCAAGGTCATCGTCAAAAAGGCCTACGCCGATTGGGAGCGCTACAGCGAGTACAAGCGCACCTGTCACGAGGCCGGAATCGAGCTTATCGACATCCCCCAGAAGCGCATCTCGGGCAAGAACAGCGCCGACATCAAGATGGCGGTGGACGCCATGGAGCTCTGCTTCGCCAAGGAGCACCTCGACACGTTCGTCATCCTGTCGGGCGACAGCGACTTCTCGCCGCTGGTCTCGAAGCTCAAGGAGAGCAACAAGCGGGTGATCGGCGTCGGCGTCAAGAACTCCTCTTCGAAGCTGCTGATCGACAACTGCGACGAGTTCATCTTCTACGAGGATCTCTGGCGCGACACCCAGAAGGCGCCGGTAGTCAAGGGGCTGACCAAGCAGAAGGGCGAGGTCATGAACTACATGATCGACGCGATCAAGGCCCTGATGCGCGAGAACAAGGACGTCTTGTGGGGATCGATGATCAAGCAGACGATGCAGCGCAAGCGGCCGTCGTTCAACGAGAGCTACTACGGCTTCTCGACCTTCTCGGAGCTGCTCGAAGAGGCCGAGAAGCAGAACATCGTCAAGCTGAAAAAGGACCAGCGATCGGGAACCTACATCGTCACCAGCTTCGCCGGCCGGCGGTGAGTAACCTACGCAACAGTGGGCGAGTTAACTTGCCCTGTATGATAGGTTTCCGAGGACCATAACCGGCGATGTCACTAGCGCGAATGGAGGTCTACGAAGAGGAGTTCCGGCACCTCGAGAGCGCGCTGCGCCGGTTGCGCCTGGACGCCAACGCCAAGGCCGTGTTCCTGATCGACCGCAACGGCCAGCACATCGCGGCGGCCGGCGACACCGATCAGTTCGACTCGACGTCGCTCGCCTCGCTCACGGCCGGCAACGTCGCGGCCACCGA
The DNA here is from genome assembly GCA_041575955.1 of Thermoanaerobaculia bacterium. Lineage (GTDB taxonomy): Bacteria > Acidobacteriota > Thermoanaerobaculia > Multivoradales > JAHEKO01 > JAHEKO01. The sequence continues at coordinate 7,415 of JBFGLX010000095.1, read as the reverse complement.
CGGCCTGGCCAAGCTGATCGGCGAACGAGAGTTCTCAGTCCTCTTTCACGAGGGTCAGAGAGACCATATCCACATATCCATCGTGGCCCGCCGGGCCATCCTTCTGGTGATCTTCGATGAGCGCTCGTCCCTGGGGCTGGTTCGCCTGCGCGTCAAGCGAGCGAGCGCCGAGTTGGATCAGGTCTTCGAGCGGATGGACCAGAAGGCCGAGATGGGCATCGAGGGAGAGGCTGAGCCCAGTCCCTTCTCAGAGATCACCGACGAAGACATCGACGCGCTGTTCAGCGAATAGCGGGTGCGGGCGAAGCGGCGGCGGATTGACGATGCGTCGCGATACCGGTGGAGCCCGGAGCCGGCGGTAACGGCATGACATTCATCAATTACGCGGCCCGAGAGATCAACTGCAAGATCGTCTACTACGGCCCCGGCCTGGGCGGCAAGACGACCAACCTGCAGTACATCTACAACAAGACCGCGCCCGAGCGGAAGGGCAAGATGATCTCGCTGGCCACCGAAGCGGATCGGACCCTGTTCTTCGACTTCCTGCCGCTCGATCTCGGCACCATCCGGGGCTTCAACACCCGGTTTCATCTCTACACGGTTCCCGGCCAGGTGTTCTACGATGCGAGCCGGAAGCTGATCCTCAAGGGCGTCGACGGCGTCGTGTTCGTCGCCGACAGCCAGCCCGAGCGGATGGAGGCCAACGTGGAGTCGATCCGGAATCTGGAGGCGAACCTCCGCGAGCACGGCTTCGACCTGATCACGATGCCGCTGGCCCTGCAATTCAACAAGCGCGACATCAACGGCGCGATGCCGAGCGACGAAATGTACCGAATGCTGAACTACAAGCGAGAACCGACATTCGAGGCCGTCGCAACCGACGGCCGCGGAGTCTTCGATACCCTCAAGTCGGTGGCGAAGCAGGTTCTGGTCGAATTGAAGAAAAGGTAGTAGCCGGAGGGACGTCGAGGAATGGGCAAGAGGTGGAAAAGCGAAGAGATCACGTATCTGAAGCGCTACGCGAAGATCAGGTTGACCGCCGAGCTCGCCGATCGCTTCAAGACCGACGTCGAGGAGGTGACCGCCAAGCTCACCGAGCTCGGGCTGGCCTCCAAGGACAGCGTCGTCGAGATGCGCATCGAGCACGATCCGCTGGTCAAGGTCTACACGCAAGGCACGCGGGCGCTCTACGGCAAGAAGTGGCGTAACGCCAAGAAGCTGTTCGAGCAGGTGCTCGTCGAGACCGACCTGCCGGAGCTACGGATCGGCGCCCAGAAGTACCTCGAGGTGTGCGAGCGCCATCTCGGCAAGCCGGCGACCGACGACGACCCCTTCCTGCAGGCGGTGTACGAGCGCAATCGCGGCAACCTGGACGTGGCGCTCGACCTCTGCACCCGTGGCGGCCGCTCGGGCAAGGACGAGCGGTTCGCCTATCTCGCCTCGTCGATCCACGCGCTGCACGGCGATCATCGGAAGGCGGCGGAGCTGCTGCAGACGGCGATCTCCCTCGATCCGAAGAACCGCGTTCACGCCTGTTATGACTCGGACTTCGACGCGATGCGCGCCGATGACGAATTCGCCGGCCTGTTCGAGGCCGCCCAGTAGGGCCGAGCGATGCCGAGTGGCGAAGCTTCAGAAGAGAGGGCTCGAAGATGCCGAGTCGGACTCGGTCGCCAGGCCGCCTGGTGGCGGTAGGCGGCGGCTCGGGCCTGGCCGTGGCCCTGCGCGGCCTCAAGCACCACGTCGGCAGGCAGGTGGCCGACCTCAAGGCCGTGGTCACCATGGCCGACGACGGCGGCTCTTCGGGCCGGCTGCGGCGTGAGCTCGGCGTGCTGCCGCCGGGCGACGTGCGCAACTGCATCGTCGCCCTGGCCGACGACGAGGATCAGCTCGCGCGGCTCTTCCAATACCGCTTCGCCACCGGCGAGGGGCTCTCGGGGCACTCGTTCGGCAACCTCTTCCTGACCGCGCTCACCGGCATCACCGGCGACTTCTACCAGGCGATCCTGACCGCCGAATCGATCCTTTCGGTACGCGGCAAGATCTATCCCGGCACCCTCAACGACGTCCGCCTGCTCGGGCGCGGCGTCTCGGGCGCCGTCTACGACGGTGAGTCGGCGGTCGGCCGCTCGGGCGAGCCGCTCGAGTCGGTGAGCCTCCAGCCGCCGACGGTGGCGGCGTTCCCGCCCGCGGTCGAGGCGATCCGCCGCGCCGACGTGATCCTGCTCGGCCCGGGCTCGCTCTACACCTCGATCCTGCCCAACCTGCTGATCGCGGGCATCCGGCGAGCGATCGCCGAGAGCCGGGCGCGCGTCGTCCTGGTCGCGAACCTCATGACCCAGCCCGGCGAGACCGACGGCATGGACGTCATCGCTCACCTCGATGCCATCGAGCGCCACGCCGGTAGCGGGCTGGTGGATCGAGTTCTGGTCAACACGACGCCCCTGCCGCCGGGGATGGTCTCGAACTACGCCGACGCCGGCGCCGAGCCGGTCGCGGTCGACCTGGCCGAGCTCGAGCGCCGGGGGATCGAGCCGGTCGGCGCCGAGCTGCTGGCGCCCGGCGAGCTCATCCGCCACGATCCGGGCAGGCTGGCGGCGGCGGTGGTGGCGCTGATGGCGTCGACGGACGGGGCCGGCGACCCGGCCAAGCCGGCGGTCGATGCCGCGCTGGAGCGGTGATGGCGGTTTCCGGCGCAGCCACCGCGGTGGCGATCCTGGCGGCGGGTGCCGGCACCCGGATGCGCTCCGAAACTCCCAAGGTGCTCCACCCGGTGGCGGGCCGGCCGATGCTTGCCTGGGTCCTCGACGCGGCCCGGGCAGCCGGCTGCGATCGGATTCTGACGGTCGTCGGCCACGGCGCCGAGCAGGTGCGGCAGACCCTCGACCGGCCGGAGGTCACCTGGGTCGAGCAGCGCCAGCAGCTCGGCACCGGGCACGCGCTGGCGCAGGTCGCCCCGCACCTGACCGGCAGCGGCGTGCTGGTGGTGCTCTCGGGAGACGTGCCGCTGGTGCGGCCGGCGACGCTCGCCGCCCTGGCGGCGGCCGCGGCCGGCGGGTGGGGCTCGATGGCGGTCGCCGACCTGGACGATCCCGGATCGCTGGGCAGGGTGGTGACCCGCGACGACGGCACGCTCGATCGGATCGTCGAGGCGGCCGACGCAGGCGCTGAGGAGCTGGCGATCCGCACCGTGAACGCCGGCCTCTACTGCCTGCCGTTTCCCGAGGTCTTCGAGCGCCTCGCCGCGCTCCGTCCCGACAACGCCAAGGGCGAGCTCTATCTGACCGACGCGCTCGGGGCGGCGGCCGCCGCCGGCGACCGGGTGTCGCTAGTGACGCTGTCCGATCCGAGCGAGGCGATGGGAATCAACACGCGGGCCGATCAGGCGCGGGTCCACCGGCGCATGCTCGAGCGCAAGCTCGACGAGCTGCAGATGAGCGGCGTCTCGGTGCTCGATCCGAGCCGCGTTCAGGTCGAGCCGGCGGTCGAGATCGGCGCCGACACGACCCTGCATCCGGACGTCCACCTGAGCGGCACGACCAGGATCGGCCGCCGCTGCCACCTGCTCCAGGGCGTCTGGGTCCGCGACTCGGTGCTGGCCGACGGCGTCATCGTCGAGCCGTACAGCGTTCTCGACGGAGCGACCGTGGCGACCGGCTGCCGGGTCGGACCCTTCGCGCGCCTGCGCCCGGGGACGGTGCTCGGGGCGGGCTCGAAGGTGGGCAACTTCGTCGAGGTCAAGAAGTCGACCCTCGGACCCGGGGTCAAGGCGAGCCATCTCACCTACCTCGGCGACGCCACCATCGGCGCCGGCACCAACATCGGCGCGGGCACCGTCACCTGCAACTACGACGGGGTGCGCAAGCACCCGACCGAGATCGGCGCCGACGCCTTCATCGGAAGCGATACGATGCTGGTGGCGCCGGTCAAGGTCGGCGACGGCGCGGTGACCGGCGCCGGCTCGACCATCACCCAGGACGTTCCGTCGGGGGCGCTCGCCGTCGAGCGGTCGCGCCAGCGCAACGTCGAGGGCTGGGTGGAGCGCCGGGGGCGCAAGCGTCGCTCGGAAGGAGAGTAGACAATGTGCGGGATCGTCGGCTATCTCGGATCGCAAGAGGTCGTGCCGCTGCTGCTCGACGGGCTCAGGCGCCTCGAGTACCGGGGCTACGACTCGGCGGGGGTGGCGGTGCTCGAGAACGGCAGCCTCGAGACCGTGCGCGCCGAGGGCAAGCTCGACCGGCTGGTCGAGAAGCTCGCGGGCCGGACGATCCCCGGTACCTACGGCCTCGGCCACACCCGCTGGGCGACCCACGGCGTGCCGTCCGAGCGCAACGCCCATCCGATGGTCGACAGCCGCGGACGCGTGGCGGTCATCCATAACGGCATCATCGAGAACTTCCTGGAGCTCAAGCAGCGGCTGCTGGGCGAGGGCTGGTCGTTCGCCTCGGAGACGGACACCGAGGTCGCGGCCAACCTGATCAGCCACTACCTCGACAGCAGCCTGAAGGACGCCGTGACCCGGGCGGCGCGCGAGCTCGAGGGGATGTACGCCCTGGCGGTGGTGTCGACCGTCGGCGAGCGCGAGATCCTGGTCACCCGCCAGGGTCCGCCGCTGGTGGTCGGCATCGGCAAGGGAGAGCAGTTCCTGGCCTCCGATCCGGCTGCCCTGCTCGCCTACACGCGGCAAGTGATCTTCCTCGAGAACCAGGACGTGGCGCGCCTGACCCCCGAGGGGGTGGAGATCTGGGATCGGCGCGGCGAGCCGGTGGAGCGCCCGCGAGTGCGGCTGAACTGGGATCCGATCCAGGCCGAGAAGGGCGGCTACAAGCACTTCATGCTCAAGGAGATCCACGAGCAGCCGCTGGCGGTCCAGGAGACCTTCGCCGGGCGGGTCGATTTCGAGCACCGGCGCGTCGCGCTCGACGACCTCAACCTGCCGGCGGAGCTGGCGCGGTCGATCGCCAAGATCGACATCGTGGCGTGCGGCACCTCCTGGCACGCCGGCCTGGTCGGCAAGTTTCTGCTGCAGGGCATGGTCGGCCTGCCGGTCGAGGTCGACTACGGCTCGGAGTTCCGCTACCGCGATCCGGTCGTCGGACCGCACGACGTCGCGCTCGGCATCTCGCAGTCGGGCGAGACCGCCGACACGCTGTCGGCGCTCGAGGCGGCCCGCGAGCGCGGCGCGCGGCTGCTGTCGATCTGCAACGTTCCCGGCAGCCAGATCGTACGCCTGACCGACGGCGTCATCTACACCCACGCCGGCCCCGAGATCGGCGTCGCGTCGACCAAGGCGTTCACCACCCAGCTGGTCGCGCTCTATCTGCTGGCGCTCTACTTGCGCCAGGAGCGCGGCCTGGGTCTCGAGCCGGAGCTGCTAACCGGACTCGCCCATCTGCCGGCGGCGCTGGGCGAGGTGCTGAAGCTCGAGCCGCAGCTCGAGGAGCTGGCCAGGAGATACTCGCGGGCGAACGACTTCCTATACCTCGGGCGCGGCATCAACTACCCGATCGCGCTGGAGGGCGCGCTCAAGCTCAAGGAGATCTCCTACATCCACGCCGAGGGCTACCCGGCCGGCGAGATGAAGCACGGGCCGATCGCGTTGATCGACGAGGAGATGCCGATCGTGGCGGTCGCCACCGGCTCACGGGTCTACGAGAAGGTGCGCAGCAACATGCAGGAGGCGAAGGCGCGCGACGGCATCGTGATCGCGCTCACCGACCGCCGGCCGGAGGAGTTCGAAGGCATCGCCGCCGAAGTCATCCAGGTGCCCCGGGTCTCGGAGGAGCTGCAGCCGATCGTCAACGTGATCCCGCTGCAGCTGCTGGCGTACCACATCGGCGTCAAGCGCGGCTGCGATGTCGACCAGCCGCGGAACCTGGCCAAGAGCGTCACGGTGGAGTAGGGGGCGGCGGCCGGGACCCGCGAAGGCTGCCCCGAACCGCCGGCCAGGCAGCCTGACCTCCGAGGTCAGGCTAGCTCTGGTAGGCGTGGCGGTCCTGGACGGAGCCGTCGGTACGATAGACGACCAGCTCGCAGGGGACCGACTTGTGGGCGAGCTCGCGCGCCGCCGCCAGGCCCTCCTGCTTGGTGTCGAACGTCGCCTTGGGCGTTTCGGCGCCCTCCAGCTCGAGCAACCAGCGCTCGCCGTCCTGGCGCAGGTGGAAGATCGACTCCACCTCGCCGCCGGCGGCACGGCGCCGGATGGCGCGAACGCCCACGGCGCCCGCGACCACGGCTGCCGCCACTCCGACGGCCGTCGCCACGTTCTTCCTGGTGAGAGCGGGCAGCTGCCCGCGCAGCGAGCGGCTCTTGCCGCCCGTCGTCTGGTGGGTGTCAGGTGCCAAGGTGCCCTCCTTCCGTTGCGGTTCGCTTCGGCTGTCCACCTACGCGCGCCTCAGCACGTGCATCAGCGTCGAGATCAGGAAGACCACCAGGAACACGAAGAAAAGGATCTTGGCGATGCCCGCCGAAGCCCCGGCGATGCCGCCGAACCCCAGAACGGCCGCGATGATGGCGACGACCAGGAAGGTAAGTGCCCATCTCAACATTGTGTTTCCTCCTTTTGTGTGTGTTGCGATTTCGTCACGTCTCGGGTGGCAGGTGCAAGGCCCGGGCCAGCGCTGAAGTGCACCTGTGTGCGTCGCGATTCGAGCCTCGTCTCCGTCGCGAGCCGGCAATCCTTACATTCGGTCGGCATGAATTTCACCGCCTCGCCGCCGCCCGCGCCCGGCCACCTTCCGATTTCCGAAGCGAGACCCGTGGGCGGAGAAGCCGGTCCGATTGGCACGCTTCTGGCTTCGTCCAACGTGGCGACGCGGTCGCGCGCCTGCTGACCGCTCGAAACGGATCCCGGCGGGGCGCGGTGCGGGCTCGGTTGGTATCCTGCTTTTTCGGAGAGCCCACTCGATAATGAACAGCTACGCCCAATCCGCCGATCGACCAGACGCGCCGGCGGCCGATCCGCTCATCTGCGACCTCGTCGCCGCGTCCCGGCTGCGTACGATCGACCACCTGCGTGACGGTCTCGAGCACGAGCTGCGATCGCCGCTCAACGCCATCGTCCTGAACGTCGAGCTGCTCAAGGAGCTGGTGCGCGCCGAAGGTGGCGCCTCCGCGGTGGTCCAGCTCGAGCGGCTGCAGTCGATCGAAAGATCCCTGACCCGCCTCCAGGACGGCCTCGGCGAGCTCCTGCGCCTGACCGCGGAGCCGAACGAGGCCCGGGTCCGGTTCGACCTCAACGCTCTCGTCGAAGACGTCGCGGCGCTCGTCGGCGCGCAGTTGAAGCAGCAGGGCCTGCGGCTCGACCTGCAGAGCCCCGAGACCGCGATGCCGGTCAAGGGGCGGCGCGAGGCGCTCCGCGAGGCCCTGGTCCAGGTGGTGATCAACGCGATGCAGGCTTCGTCCGCCGCCGCGCG
>JBFGLX010000094.1:0-11182 GCA_041575955.1 Thermoanaerobaculia bacterium | reverse complement strand
CTTCCCGTCGCTCTACGAGGGGTTCGGGCTGCCCGCGGTCGAAGCGTTCTGGGCCGGGACGCCGCTCGTCTGCAGCGACATTCCGGCGCTGCGCGAGGTCGCCGGCGAGGCGGCGCTCTACGCCCCGGCCGGCCGGCCCGACCTGTTCGCCGAGCGGGTCGAGAGCCTGCTGACCTCGCCCGAGGTGCGCTCGGAGCTGGCCCGGGCGGGCCGGCGCCGGGCCGCGGCGCTGAGCTGGGATCGCTCGGCGCGGACGACGGTCGAGGTGTGGCGCCTGGCGGCCGGGCGGGCGGCCGCCGGCCCGCCACTGGAGGCGAGACCCTGAGCGGCGACCGCGAACGGCCGACGGTGGCCGTCGATCTGCGCGCCCTGGTCGGACGGCCGACCGGCATCGGCTTTTTCACCCTCGAGATGCTGCGCGAGCTCGCCCGCCGCGGTGGCGCGCGCTACGTCGGCATGGCCCATGCCGCGACCGCTCGGGACGACGAGCTGCGGCAAGCGGGCGTCGAGGTCGAGCGCCACCCGGCGCCGCTCGGCGTCGTCTGGCAGCAGCTCCGACTCCCCCGGCGGCTCGCCCGGGCGGACCTCGACCTGCTCTGGTCGCCGCTGATCACCCTGCCGGCGTGGCTACCGAAGCCGGCCGTGGTCACCGTTCACGACCTGACCGCCGTCCTCTACCCCGAGTCCCACCGGCTCAAGGTGCGGCTCTCCATCCTGCCCTTCCTCAGCCGGACTCTCGACGCCGCCCGCCGGGTGGTGGTCGATTCGCGCGCCACCGCCGACGACCTGCGCTTCCACTTCCCGGAGTGCGCCAGCCGGCTGACGGTGGTCTATCCCGGAGTCGGCGACAGCTTCCGCCCGGGCTCGGCCGAGCTGATCGCCGCGACCCGCGGCGAGCTCGGCTGCCCGGACGGCTACGTCCTGTTTGTCGGCACGCTCGAGCCGCGCAAGAACGTCCACCTGCTGATCGACGTCTGGGAGGCGCTCGGCCGGGACGATCGGACGGTGCCGCCGCTCGTCCTGGCGGGCGACCCGGGCTGGCAGTCGCGCCGGCTCTTGCGCCGGATCGAGGCGCTGGCGCCGCGGGGGCTGATCTACCTCGGCCACACCGAGCGCGAGTTCCTGGTCCGCCTGTTCCAGAGCGCCACCGTCTTCGTCTATCCTTCCTTGTACGAAGGCTTCGGCCTGCCGCCCCTCGAAGCGATGGCGTGCGGCATCCCGACGATCACTTCCAATCGTTCCAGCCTGCGCGAGGTGGCCGGTGAGGCGGCAGTCACGATCGACCCCGAAGACCCCGACGATCTGGCGCGCGCGCTGCGTCGGATACTCTCGGAGCCGCGGCTGGCGCTCGAGCTCGGCCAGCGCGGGATCGAGCGGGCCGCGGGCTTCGGCTGGGCGCGGGCGGCGGCCGAGATGGAGACGATTTTCCTTCAGTCCCTAGCGTGACCTCTTGGGGAGCAGACGATTGGCGCACAACATCGGAATCGACGCGCGCAAGCTCACCGATTTCGGCATCGGCACCTACATCCAGAACCTGGTCCGGGCGATCGGCGAGCTCGACCGTGAGAATCGCTACGTGCTGTTCGTCGGCGCCTCTCACGACGGCCTGCTGACCGACCTGCCGGACAACTTCCGGACTCTCGTCGAGCGCTCGCCGGTCTACTCGGTGCGCGAGCTGGCGGCGCTGTCGTGGCGGCTCTGGCGCCAGCGGCTCGACCTCTATCACGCCACCCACTACGTGCTGCCGGCGGTCGTGCCGTGCAAGGCGGTGGTCACCATCCACGACATCATCCACCTGCTCTACCCCCAGTTTCTGCCGGGCCCGCTCGCCTTCCTGTACGCGCAGCGCATGATCCGGCGCGGCCTGGTGCGCGGCGACCAGATCATCGCCGGCTCGCAGAACACCAAGACCGACCTGATGGACTATTTCGAGGTCGACGGCCGCAAGATCAACGTCGTCTACTACGGCGTCGCCGAGCGCTTCTCGGTGCGGCTCGAGGAGGCGGCGCTGAGGGAGAAGCTCCGGCCGTTCGGGCTCGAGCCGGGGTACACGCTCTTCGTCGGCAATCCGAAGCCGCACAAGAACCTGGACAACGTGGTCAAGGCGTTCGCCCGCGCCCTGGAGATCGGGCCGGCCGACGGTCTCCTGGTGTGCGTCGGCAACCGTCAGAGCCGCGATTTCAAGATCCAGGTGCGGGCCGAGCGGCTCGGCATCGCCGACCGGGTGCGCCTGCTGGGCCACGTCGACGACGATGCCCTCACCGCCCTCTACCAGGGCGCGGACCTGTTCCTCTACCCGACCCTCTACGAGGGCTTCGGCCTGCCGGTGGTCGAGGCGATGGCGAGCGGCGTCGCGGTCATCACCTCCAACAACTCCGCGCTCAAGGAGGTCGCCGAAGGCTATGCCCAGCTGGTCGATCCGCTCGACGTCGAGCAGATGGGCCGCGCCATCGCCAAGTGCCTGGGCGACCGCGAGCATCGCGAGGCGCTCGCCTCGCTCGGCTCGAAGCGAGCCCGGGACTTCCGCTGGGACCGCACGGCCGAGCGCACGCTCGAGGTCTACGAGAAGGCGCTGAGCGGCAGCGTCCCGGGCTAGCCCGCCGATGAGCCGCAAGGTCGCCCTGGTCCACGACTGGCTGACGGGGATGCGCGGCGGCGAGCGCGTCCTCGAGGCGATCGCCGGGCTCTTCCCGGGCAGCCCGATCTACACCCTCTTTCACTTCCCGGGCAGCGTGAGCGCGGCGCTCGAGAGCCATCCCATCCACACCAGCCTGCTCCAGCACGCGCCCGGCATGCGCCGCCACTACCGCAACTACCTGCCCCTGTTTCCGACCGCCATCGAGGAGTTCGACTTCAGCCGCTTCGACCTGATCGTCAGCAGCAGCCACGCGGTGGCCAAGGGGGCGGCGCCGCGAGCCGGCGCCTTCCACCTGTGCTACTGCCACACGCCGATGCGCTACGCCTGGGACCAGGAGCACGCCTACTTTCCGAAGCGCACCGGTCCGGTCGCGCGGCTGCGCGCCTTCGTCCTCGGCCGGCTGCGCGAGTGGGACGTCGCCACGGCCCGGCGGGTGAGCCGGTTCGTCGCCAACTCGACCTTCGTCGCCGCGCGCATCCGCCGGTACTACGACCGGCCGGCGGACGTCGCCCACCCGCCGGTGGACACCGACTTCTTCACCCCCGGCGACGGCGGCGGCGGCGACTACTGCTTGATGGTGTCGGCTTTGGCGCCCTACAAGCGGGTTGACCTGGCGATCGCCGCCTGCGCCGCGCTCGGCATCGAGCTGCGGGTCGTCGGCACCGGCCCCGAGCGCCAGCGGCTCGAGCGGCTCGGCGGCGACGGCGTCCGGCTGCTCGGGCGGGTCGCCTCCGAGGCCCTGCGCGAGCTCTATCGCGGCGCCAGTTGTGTGCTGCAGCCGGGTGTGGAAGACTTCGGCATCGCGAGCGTCGAAGCGCTCGCCTGCGGCACCCCGATGGTCGCACTGGGGCGCGGCGGGATCCTCGACATCGTGGAGGACGGGGTGCACGGAACGCTCTATTCAGAGACCGACCGGCCCGAGGCGCTCGCGCAGGCGATTGACAAAACGCGAGAACTGCGTTTCAATAAATTGGATCTGAGAGAACGCGCGGAGGCATTCTCCACGGCTCGCTTCGTGGACCGCCTGCGAGCCCTGCTCGAAGAGGGGACAGAGAGCTGATCCACCAGCGCAACCGTCTCACCAAGACGATCTACTTCGGCAGCGACCTGGCCTTCACGCTGCTGGCCTTCTTCGCGGCGTGGTACTTCCGCTTCGAGATCGCCGTTCTGCCGGCGACCTACCTGAAGCCGCACCTGCCCGAGTTCGAGCGCTACCTGGCGCTGCTGCCCTTCGTCGTCGTCCTCTGGCCGACCGTCTTCTACTTCCACGGCCTCTACCAGGCGCGCCGCGGGCGCGCACGGGTGGATGAGGCGCTGACCGTGCTGGTGGCGGTGGTGCTCGCAACGGTGCTGCTGTCGGTGGTCATCACCTGGTACCGGCCGGGCGCCGCGCGCCCCGACGGCTCGATCGAGCCCTTCACCTACAGCCGCTCCTTCATCGCCCTGTTCGCTTTTCTCGACCTGGTGCTGGTGGTGGCCGGGCGCTCGATGATCCGCAGCGCCCTGTTCCGCATCCGGCGCAGCGGCCACAATCTGCGCCGCATCCTGGTGGTCGGGGCGGGATCGCTCGGCAAGGAGGTCACGCGCAAGATCCGCGAGCACGAGGAGCTCGGCTTTCAGGTGGTCGGCTACCTCGACGACGATCCGGCCAAGGCCCGGCAGTCGTTCGTCGACGTGCCGGTGGTCGGGACCGTCGACCAGATCAGCGACGTGCTGGCGGCCGAGCGGGTCGACCAGGTGCTCATCACCCTGCCGCTCGAGGCCTACAAGAAGACCCTGATGGTGCTCGAGGCGGTGGCGCCCGAATGCGTCGAGGTCAAGCTGGTGCCCGACATCCTCCAGTTCGCCACCCTGCGGGCGACCATGGAGGACCTCGACGGCACGCCGGTCATCAATCTCTCCCAGGTGCCGCTGCAGGGCTGGCACAGCATGATCAAGCGCGGCATGGACATCGGCGTGGCGGCGGTCTCGCTGCTGCTGCTGCTGCCCTTCCTGCCGCTGGTCGCGCTGGTGATCTGGCTCGAGGACCGGGGGCCGATCTTCTACAAGCAGGAGCGCATGGGCCTCGACGGCCGTCCGTTCATGATCCTCAAGCTGCGCTCCATGCGGGTCAACGCCGAATCGACCACCGGCCCGGTGTGGGCGGTCAAGGACGATCCCCGGCGCACCGCCTTCGGCGGCTTCCTGCGGCGCTGGTCGCTCGACGAGCTGCCGCAGCTCTGGAACGTGCTCAAGGGAGAGATGTCGATCGTCGGCCCGCGCCCCGAGCGCCCGGCTTTCGTGCACGAGTTCAAGAGCCGCATGCCGCAGTACATGCACCGTCATCGCGTCAAGGCCGGCATCACCGGCTGGGCGCAGGTGCACGGCTGGCGCGGCAACACCTCGGTCAAGAAGCGGCTGCAGTACGACCTCTACTACATCGAGAACTGGTCGCTGAAGCTCGACGTCAAGATCCTCTGGATGACGCTCCGGCACGGCCTACGGGTCAACGCGTACTAGCGCAGGTAGTCAATCAGAGCGGCAAACCAGTACCCGAATCCCTCGCCTTGGCGATGCGGCCTGCGACTAGCCGGGCGGCCCTCGAGCTCAAGTGAAACCGGGCGGCCGGATCCCCGTATTCAGCTGCGAGTGTCGCTTCGAACCGCCCCGCGGGTCGTGCTCCTGGCCTCGCTGGTCTTCGGACCGTTCGCCTGCGCGCGAAGCGGGCCGGCCGCGCGCGCTCCCGAGGAGCGCTATCGCGCGATTCTCGAGCGGGCGATCGATCTCGGCCTGCCCGGCTTCGTGCTGGTGGTCGACCGGGCCGGGAGCGAGCCCTGGTCCGGAGCCGCCGGCTACGCCGACCTGTCGGCGGGTCGGGCGCTGCACGTCGACGACCCGTTCCATCTGGCGAGCGTCACCAAGGCGATCACCGCCGTCGCCGTCCTGCGCTTGGTCGCCCGCGGGGAGCTCGGGCTCGACGACCGGATCGTCGAGATTCTCGATGCGCGGACGACCCGCGGGCTACCGGCCGTCGAGCGGATCACCGTTCGCCACCTGCTCGAGCACTCGAGCGGTCTCTACTCCTTCAACAACGACGTCGAGTACTGGCGTCCGCTGATCGGCGCGGACGCCTTCTCGGGCCGAGCCTGGACGGCCGAGGAGCTGCTCGACTTCGCCCGCGGCCACGAGCCCGCCGGCGCCCCCGGCACCGGCTTCTACTACGCGGACACCAACTACGTCCTGCTCGGCGAGATCGTGGCGGCGCTCGGCGGCGGCCCCTTCAAGGAGATCGTACGGCGCGAGGTCTTCGAGCAGCTCGAGATGACCTCGGCCTACTTCTACTCCGACTACCGCGCCGGACGTGCCGACGACCGCCGCCCGCCGGTCGAGGGCTACCTGGTGCTCTCGGAGGTGATGAGCGGCTTCGGCATTCATCCCGACCTGCCGCGAGTCGGCGGGGGCATGCTCCAGGCCACCGACGCCCACGAGCGATCGGACACCGCCGCCGGGGTCGTGGCCAGCGCGCCGGACATGCGCAAGTTCGCGCGTGTCCTGTTCGGCGGCGGCTTTCTATCGCCGACGGCCGGCGAGCTGCTGCGCGAGCCGGCCCGCCGGGTCGCGGCCGGCGACGCCGAGACCGCGGGCGGCATCCTGCGCGCGTACGCCAAGCCGTACGGCGTCGTGCTGACGGCGGAGGGCGACGGCCCCGGCGGGGTCCACACCCTGCTCGCCCATCACGCCGCCTCCGACAGCGTCATCGTGGCGTTCACCAACGTCTTCGGGCGCTTCGACGAGAGCGACTTCCTGCTCGACGAGGTGGTGGCGAGGATCGTCCAGGTGCCCTAGCCTGAGCTTCTCACCAACCTTCGCTCTGAACGCCGGAAACGCTTGAATCTGCGGCGTTTCGGAAGGTCGGGCTAGGCGGCCTCGCGCAGGGCCTTGCGCACCGCCGACAGCGCCGCCCGTAGCTCGGCCAGCTCGGCGTCGGACAGCCGCCGGCTGGCGAAGCTCTCCTCCAGATAGAGCTTGACGATCCGCCGGGCCTCGGGCTCGGCGCTCGGGCAGAAGGCGAGCACCCGACGCTCGACCTCGAGTGGCGCCAGCGACTCGGGCTGGCGCTCGACCCGCTGGCCGACGTCGGCGCGCAACGCCCGGTAGGCGAGGGTCGCGCTCCACGGAGCCCGCGCTCGCCAGAGCCAGAGCAGGCCGAGCACGGCGATGAGCGAAGTCACGAGCCACTGCCAGGCCGGCGACGGCGACGCGCCGGACTCCGCCACCGGCGCCCCACCGGCCCCCTCGGCTGCCGCCGGCGACGGGTCGCCGCCACCGAACAGCTCTCGGAGGTCGCTGAAGAAATCGCGCGCCCGCACGAGAAAATCGAACTGGTCGAGCAGGCTGTAGGTCAGGACGTAGCGATCCCATCTGAACAGCAGGTAGTCGTAGGTCTGGCTCAGTAGCTGCCAGGCGCCGCCGCCACCGGCCTGCGGGCGGCCGGACGGCGGGGTCGGGTCGAAGATGCGCCACCCCTCGCCCTCGACCAGCGCCTCGACCCAGGCGTGGGCGTTGGACTGGCGCACCATGTAGTAGCCCTCGAGCCGATTGTGCTCGGCGCCCAGGTAGCCGCTCACCATCCGCGCCGGGATCCCCTGCGAGCGCAGCAGCAGCACCATCGAGGTGGCGAAGTACTCGCAGTGGCCGGAGCGGCTCTCGAACAGGAACTCCTCCACCGGGTTGGCGGGATCGCGCCGGCCCAGCTCGAGGGTGTAGGTGTGCTCGCGCATCAGGTAGCTCTCGAGGCGCCGCGCCCGCTCGCGCGCGCTGCCGTCGCCCATCACCTCGGCCGCCAGCTCGCGCATGCGCGGGGTGACGGCCGAGTCCTCGAGATCCAAGCTCGAAGCCGGACGCGAGTCGAGGGCGGCCGGCCCCCCTTCCCGCCGCAGGCCGAGCTTGTACTCGAAGGTCGCCGACGGCGGCACCGGCAGGGTCACGACGCCGCTGTCGTCGACCAGCAGCGCGGGGGTCCAGAGGTCGAGCGCCACGGTGTCGGTCGGCAGCAGCAGCTCGCGGCCGCCCTTGCTCTGCCAGACCTGGAGCCACCTGCCGGTGGCGCCTCCGGCGAGACGGAAGAACCCGTCCGGGGCGCGCTCGAGCTGGTCCGGGATCCGCTGCCCCCGGGTCCAGGTGTTGCGCCGGAAGCGATCGTAGGTGGCCGACTTGAACCGGATCCCGGATGCGTCGATTCGCGGCCCGATGGCGGCGAAGCGCAGAACGACCGACCGGCCGGTGCGAACCGAGCCGATCGTGTCGAGGTGCAGGCCACCGGCGAAGCTGCCGCCGGCCGCCGCGCCGGCGTTGCCGACGCCGGGGCCGAACAGGAAGGGCTGCCGCAGCCGCGGCAGCAGGGCGAACATCGGCACCGAGGCCAGCAGCGCCGCGGCGCCGACGGCGGCGACGAAGCGCCTGAGATCGAGCCGACTGCGCACGGCGCCGGGGGCGCCGTGCTCGGTCAGCACGCTGAACGCGGTGAAACGGGTCAGCACCAGCAGGCTGCCGAACAGGAAGGTCAGCAGATAGAGGACGATCGCGGGGTGCACGCTGGTGCCCATCGCCGCCAGGAAGAGGGCGAAGATCGCCAGCAGCGAGTGCCAGTAGTCGCGCTCGCGGCGCAGCGAGAAGAGCTTGACCACCAGCGCGAACAGGATCAGGTGGGACAGCGAGCGCATCAGCTGGTGCCCGCGCCACCAGGTCGACATCTCGGCCACCAGCACCGGCATGTAGAGCAGCGCCAGAAGGTTCATCGCCCACGGCCGGAGCGGACGGTAGGTGGCGCTCGCCACCCGCACCAGGAAGAGCGCCATCGCCAGCCCGAACGCGCTCAGCGCCAGCCATCCGATCACGCCGCTGAACGGCAGCGGCAGCGGCGCCAGCAGGGCCATCAGCCCCAGCATCCAGCGCTTCTCCCGGGCGAACCTCAAGACGCCACCCGACCGGCCGCCGGCCGGAACTCGAGCGCCCGCTCCCGGCCGATCAACGGGCTGGCCTGGCGCGGGCAGGGGCCGATGAGCGCCAGCGCCTCGAGGATGCGCAACCGGTGCGCCTTGCCGCGCCCGAACGGCAGCACCCCTTGTCGGGTGACGAGTTCGACCTCGTAGCCGCACTCGAGATGGTGCGCGGCGGCGCTCGCGGCCTCGGTGACCAGCCGCTCGAAGCGCGCCTCGGCGGCCGCGCCGACGAGCTCGCCGACCGCGTTGTCGAAGACGATCGACAGCCGCTTGTCGCGCTCGGCCTCGCGCTCCATGTAGACCATCCGGCCGGTGCGGGCGCTCTGCTTCCAGTGGATGCCCCGTGGATCGTCGCCCGGACGGAGCTCGCGCAGGGTCAGGAGCTCGTGTCCCCAGCCGGCCTGCCGCGAGGCCTGTTCGCCGGCCCGGCCGACGGCCATGGGGCGGCCGGCGGCGCTGGCTACGATCTCGGGGAGCACCAGCACGTCCAGATCGACGCTATGGCGCTTCGACTTGAAGATCAGACCGAGCGGGAAGACCGACGAGACGCGCACCGCCTCGAGCCGCTGGCGGCCGCGGCGCTCGAAGCGCAGGCCGAGCCGCAGCTCCTCGGCGCCCCGCCGTCCGAGCCTCGGCACCAGCCGCCTGTCGCCCTCCGCTCCGGCGTCGACGACCAGCAGCCGCTTCACGAACCAGCGGTCCAGGCTGCGCAGCTCGACGGCGAGCGAGAACGGCTGCTTGGCGTAGACCTCCTCCGGCACCGCGATTTCGACCCGCAGGGCCGCCAGATTGCGCCGCGAGATGAAGCCCGAGATCGCCAGCAGGGCCAGCATCAGCGCCTCCACCAGGTAGAGGGCGTTGTTGCCGGTGTTGGTCGCCGCCAGCCCGACCACCAGCGCGAACAAAACGTACCAGAAGCCGACCTTGGTGATCCGGATGCGATCGAAGGAAGCGCGCCGGGAAGCCATCAGGAGCTGGCGACAGGTGGCCGCAATCAGAGGGGGACGGCGATCGAGTGGACCACGCGCTCGATCGCCTCGCGGGCGACGTCGAGGCCCGAGGCGCCGCCCTTGAGACTGACGCGGTGGGCCAGGACGGCGGGCGCCAGCTGCCGGACGTCGTCGGGAACGGCGTAGTCGCGACCTTCCACCAGCGCCAGCGCCTGCGCGGCCGTGAACAGGCTCTGGACGCCGCGCGTCGACACGCCGAGCAGGAAGTCGGGCGATCTGCGGGTCTGGGTGGCGATCGTCAGGATGTAGTCGGCCAGCTTCTCGGCCACCTGCACCCGCGGCACCAGCTCCTGGAGGTGGCGGAGCTCGTCTTCCGCCAGGGTCGGCTCGAGCCCTTCGAGCAGGTCGCGAACGCCACCGGTGAGCAGCAGCTCGCGCTCCTCGCTGTGCGGCGGGTAGCCGAGCCGCAGCGACATCATGAAGCGGTCGAGCTGAGACTCGGGCAGCGGGAAGGTGCCGACGTACTCGAGCGGATTCTGGGTCGCCAGCACCATGAAGGAGTCCGGCAGCTTGTAGCGCTTGCGATCGACGCTGACCCGCCGCTCGCTCATCGCCTCGAGCAGCGCCGACTGGGTCTTGGGGCTCGCCCGGTTGATCTCGTCCGCCAGGACCACGTTGGCGAACACCGGGCCGGGGACGAACTCGAACTCCTGGCGGGTCTGGTTGAACACGGTGACCCCGAGGATGTCCGAGGGGAGCAGGTCGCTGGTGAACTGGATGCGCTGGAACGACAGCCCGAGCGAGCGCGCCAGCGCCTGCGCCAGCGTGGTCTTGCCGACGCCGGGTACGTCCTCGATCAGCACGTGCCCGCGCGCCAGCATGCAGACCACGGCCAGCCGGATCACCTCGGGCTTGCCGCGGACGATGGTGGCGAGCTGCGCCTCCAGACGTTCGACGTGCTCGCCCACGGCCCGTTTCGGCGCCGCTCCGCGCGCCGGCTCCCCGGTGGCTGCCGCCAGGGGCGTCGTCATCTCCACCCCTCCTGGTACGGTGGCCGGGCCGCCGGCGTCACGGGCCGACGTTCTCGAACTCCCGGTACTCGCCGCGCTCCGCCTCGGGGATCGGATGGCGGACTTCGGCGCTGAAGCCGTCGCCCTCGACGTAGTCGATACCCTCGATCACG
Source organism: Thermoanaerobaculia bacterium (assembly GCA_041575955.1). Classification (GTDB taxonomy): domain Bacteria; phylum Acidobacteriota; class Thermoanaerobaculia; order Multivoradales; family JAHEKO01; genus JAHEKO01. The sequence goes on along the minus strand of JBFGLX010000094.1, from coordinate 430 downwards.
TAGCTGTACGAAGTCGGATTGGCCCGCTCGACCTTCGAGGTGTCGACCCACGTCCGCCACTGCCCCTTCTGGGTCTTGTTGGCATCGACCTGGACGATGTCGAGCGTGACTCCCGGCAGCTTCTCGGAGCTGTCGTGCTGGACCAGGAGGTCGAGATGGGCGTTCTGCACCACCGCTACCGGCTCGGGCTCCGCGGCCTCGCCCTCGATCTCCGCGCCTTCCGCCTCGGGCTCGGCGTCGATCGCCTCCGCGATCACCGGCTGGGCGTCGATGTAGAAGCTGTTGACCTTGGCCTTGTAGCGCGCCCGATTCTCGATCAGCTTCTCGAGCGGGCTCTTCTGGGCGCAGCCGACCAGAACCAGAAGCGCTCCGATCGTCAGGCCCAACCCCGTCCGAAACCGTTTCGTCTGCTGCACTCGAACCTCCTTTG